>CAIZWI010000227.1 GCA_903936645.1 uncultured Verrucomicrobia subdivision 3 bacterium | reverse complement strand
CCAACCGGAAATCGCCAATCGGCTGGCCAGGCTCAGTGTAAATATTGGCGAACGTGCTAAAGGGCATTCCGTCAGCCAAGACTTGCCCGGCAATACTGGGGCTCCCAGCCGCGTGGGTCAGGGTTATCTGGTAGGTGACGCCCGGGCGGAGGGGGAGGTTGTCGTAGGCGAAATAAAAGTTATTGCTCGCGTCGACCAGCGTGGCGTCCATGGAATCGCCAAAGCCGGTGTCAGGGAAATAATCGAATTCAAAAAGATTAGGCGAATTCACGCCGGAGCGGGAATAGGTGGAGTTGGTGACTTCCGACCATTGGCAGAGACCGACCGCCAGCTCCGAGCCATAATTGAAGGCCACGGCATTGCTCACTTGCAATTCGAAACTCACTGTGAAGGCGTCCTCCAATGCCAGGGTGGTGCCAAGCGGATGGGCGAAATAGCTGTTGGTCTGGGTGGAATCCCAGATGACTTCCACATTCTGGTTGGTGGCGTTCCAATGGAACAGGTTGGTATCCCCAAAGACGTGCCAGCCATTGGTCAGGGGATCACGGCTAAAATCCTCAGTAAAGGTGGCGGCAGGGGACAAAGAAACGACAAACACGCCGGCCAAAGCCAGCAACACACAGACAATCTTCATTTAGGACTGATCTTTCAATTGGTCCGCCGGAAAACAATTCTGGCGGACGGGTTGGGTTGAGAGACCAGTGCGAAGCTGGGGGGAGTTTAAAATGAAAACACCCCCAGACTCCGGCAAAACGGGGAATGAAGACATTCGACGAGCCCGGCCGAAAACAGATCGGCAGGCTGGCCTCATCCTTCTCTTTGCGGAGAAGTGCCCCGAAAACGTTCGGAGCCGACGAGCGCAATCAAACCGGTATCCTGACTCCGGCTTCAGACCTCCTCCCGCCTTCCCGCTGTGAAGCAGTGGCAATGGGATTCGTAGCCGATACAGTGGCGCAACCGTCCCGGATTCTCACCGGGTTCCCTGACATTTGACCGCATATGCGGACGGACTTGTGTCCGTCCTTTCAAAGAGCAGAAAAGGTTTTACACCCGTGGCATATTTTCACAAGCAAAAAATGTAAACTGTTCCGCACTTGCGCCAAACGGAGGTTCGGAACATAATCAGACTCACAATTTATGAGTAAAGCACCTATTCGTGTGGCGATCACCGGCGCGGCCGGCCAGATCGGTTATTCACTCCTGTTTCGCATCGCCTCGGGCGCCATGTTCGGACCGGACCAACCCGTCATTCTGCACCTCATTGAAATTCCCGATGAAAAAGCGCTCGCGGCCCTCGGCGGCGTGTGCATGGAATTGGATGACTGCGCCTTCCCGCTGCTCAAGGGCATCGTCCCCACGGCCAGCCTGGAGGAAGGTTTCAAGGGCGTCAATTGGGCCTTGCTCGTGGGTGCTGTGCCGCGCAAGCAAGGGATGGAACGCAAGGATTTGCTGGGCATCAACGGGAAGATTTTCACCGGCCAGGGCCAGGCCATCGCGAAGAACGCCGCCAGCGACGTGCGCGTGCTCGTGGTGGGGAATCCCTGCAACACGAATTCGCTCATCGCCATGAACAACGCCAAGGGCGTGCCCGGCGACCAGTTTTTCGCCATGACCATGCTGGACGAGAACCGCGCCAAAACCCAGCTCGCCAAGAAGGCGGCGGTGGATATCACGGCCATCAGCAATCTCGCCATCTGGGGCAATCACAGCGCCACGATGTATCCTGATTTCTTCAATACCAAGATCAATGGCCGCCTGGTGCCCGAGGTTATCGGCCATCGCGAATGGCTGGAGAAGGATTTCATCACCACGGTACAGCAGCGCGGCGCGGCCATCATCAAGGCGCGCGGCGTGAGCAGTGCTGCCAGCGCGGCCAACGCCGTGGTGGACACGGTCCGCAACCTAACGACCCCTACCAAGCCGGGCGACTGGTTCAGCGTGGCGGTCAACAGCCCCGGTGCGTACGGCATTGAAAAAGGCCTGATCTTTAGCTATCCGATCCGCACGGACGGCAAGAAATGGGAAATCGTGGAAGGCCTGCCGTTGAATGAATTCAGCAAGGCCAAGATCGCCGCAACCGAGGCGGAACTGAAGGAAGAAAAAGCGATGGTGGCAGATTTGCTGGCGAAGTAAGTTTCGGCGGTAACGCCTGATTAATTAGTCCGCCGCCGAGCCACTGGTTCGGCGGCGGTATTCTTTTAAGCCGGCCACAGGAATTGATCAGAACATGAAGGGGAAACCGAAAATTGGCACGGTGGGCGAATTGGCCTTTAAGACGGAGGCCAGGCACGCCGTGGAGTTTGCCGGCAACGGCATGCCCGCGGTGCTGTCCACGCCCAACCTGATTGGCTTCATTGAGCGCACCGCCCGCGATACGATGTCGGGCTTCCTCGATGCCAACGAGCGTTCCGTTGGCATCGAAATTGAAATCCGGCATCTGGCCCCCACGCTGGTGGGCGGTGCGGTGCATTGCACCGCCCGGATCATTCAGGTGGATGAGCGCAAGGTGAGTTTTCAGGTCGAGGCCCGCGACGCCCACGAAGTCATTGCGCGCGGCCTGCACCAGCGCGCGGTGATTCGCACGGAGAGTTTTACCCGCCGGGTGCAGGCCAAAGCGGGTTGAGCCGGGACGGCGGGAGCTTTAAGTTCTAACGTCCTGTGGATTTTGGCTGGCGGAGGGTCGGGGCATTCTTTAGGCTGCGCGCATACTAATGCCGGCATTGCTTCCACTTGCAACTGAAGACTTGCAACATGTGCTGACCCACACCGGTGCAATGTGGGAATCCGCGCGGGGTCAGTCTTTCTTTATCACCGGGGGCACGGGGTTTTTTGGCCTGTGGCTGTTGGAAAGTTTTGCCCATGCCAATGACCAATTGCAGTTGGGGATGCGGGCTACCGTCCTCACCCGGGATCCGGCGCGCCTGGCCATTACCATTCCCCATTTATTCGCCCGGAAGGATTTGACGTGGCTGGCGGGAGATGTCCGATCATTTCGCTTTCCGCCGGGAAATTTTACCCACGTCGTTCATGCTGCCACGGCGGCCAGCGCGCAGCTGAATGAAACGAACCCCCGGGAAATGCTGGATGTGATCGTGGCCGGCACCCACCGGGTGCTGGATTTTGCCGACCAGGCCGGGACCAGCAAATTGCTGCTCACTAGCTCCGGGGCGATATACGGCCGCCAACCCGCAGACTTGATCCGGGTGCCGGAGGATTATGCCGGCGCCCCGGATCCGTTGCTACCGGGTTCGGCCTATGGGCTGGGCAAGCGCGTGGCTGAGCATCTTTGCGCGGTGCGGTGCCCGCAGTTTGGTTGCGAAGCCAAAATTGCCCGGGGGTTTGCCTTTGTGGGCCCCCATCTGCCCTTGGACGCACATTTTGCCATCGGGAATTTCATCCGCGATGCCTTGCAAGGGCGCTCCATTCGGGTGAACGGTGACGGCACACCCCGGCGCAGCTATCTTTACGCGGCAGACCTGGCCATCTGGTTGTGGACGATCCTGTTCCAAGGCACCTCCAACCGGGCTTATAACGTGGGATCGGCGGACGACGTGAGCATTGCCGAACTGGCCGAAACGGTTCGTCAGACTTTGGGTGGTCCAGGCCCGGTGGAAATTACTGCGCCCGCCGTGCCCGGCCGGGCGGTGTCGCGCTATATTCCCTGTGTGGAGCGGGCCGCCATGGATTTGGGCTTGCAGGCAAGGGTGCCCCTGACCGAAGCTATCCGCCGCACCGCCCAATGGCATCAAACGCCATTTGCGGTTTAGGTTCGCTTGTTAATTATGATTCGGGTTGCTGATTATATCGCCCAAACTCTGGTTCGCCACGGTGTCCGCCATGTTTTCCTGGTCACCGGCGGCGGGGCCATGCATTTGAACGACGCTTTGGGGCGTTGTCCCGGACTCGAACTGGTCTGCTGCCACCACGAGCAGGCTTGCGCCATGGCCGCCGAAGGTTATTTTCGCACGTCCCATCGACTGGCGGCGGTCAATGTCACCACCGGTCCCGGGGCGACGAATGCCATTACCGGGGTATACGGCGCCTACGTGGATTCCATGGCCATGGTGGTGGTTTCTGGTCAGTCCAAGTGGGAAACCCTGGTGCGCAGCACCCCCCTGCCCTTGCGGCAGTTGGGCGATCAGGAGGTCGATATTATTAGAATGGTGGCAGGCATCACCAAATACAGTGTGTTGGTGCAGGATCCACTCAGCATACGGTACCATTTGGAACGGGCATTGCATCTGGCCTTGAGCGGACGGCCCGGGCCTGTCTGGCTGGATGTTCCCATCAATGTCCAGGCCGCCAAAGTGGACCCTGCAACCTTGGCCGCCTACAATCCCGCCGAAGACGAACTGGCTTATTTGACGGCGGATTTGGGCAACGCCGTGCGAACGATCGTCGCACGTTTGCAAACGGCCGAACGACCGGTGATTTACGCAGGGACTGGCATCCGGCTGGCGGGTCAATACGAACTCTTTCTGGAACTGGCCGGACGGCTGGGCGTTCCAGTGGCGACGGCTTGGAATTCCAATGATTTGCTGACCGATGATCATCCCGCTTATGCCGGGCGGCCCGGATCACTTGGGAATCGCGCGGGTAATTTCACCGTGCAGAATGCGGACTTCCTGCTCATCCTGGGCAGCCGCCTGAATATCCGTCAGGTAAGCTACAATTGGGAAAACTTTGCCCCCCGGGCGTTCAAAGCCATGGTGGATGTGGATGCGGCCGAGCTCCAAAAACCAACCCTGAGCATTGACCTGCCCGTCCATGCGGATTTGCGCGACTTCCTCCCGGCCCTGGCGGAGGCCACCACCAACTGGCAGCCCCGCCACACCGGCTGGCTGGCTTGGTGTCGCGAGCGGTTGACCCGTTATCCGGTGGTTCAGCCCGAATATTGGGAGATCGCCGAAAAGGTTAATCCCTATTGTTTCATGGACCGGCTGTTCAACCGGCTGGGTGAAAACGAACTAATCGCCTGTGGGGATGGCACCGCGTGTGTGACGGCGTTTCAAGCAGCGACCATCAAGCCTGGCCAGCGCCTGTTCCACAACTCTGGCTGCGCTTCGATGGGTTATGATTTACCGGCCGCCATTGGCGTGGCCATGGCATTTCCGGGGCGCAGGGTCATTTGCCTGGCGGGCGATGGCAGCATCATGATGAATTTACAGGAACTGCAAACGATTGTGGGCCGCCAACTGCCCGTGAAAATTTTCATCCTAAACAACACAGGCTACCATTCCATCCGCCAGACCCAGCAGAACTTTTTTGCCGATAATATTGTCGGCTGCGGCACAGATTCCGGGCTGAGTTTTCCTGACTTTGGCCGGCTGGCCCTGGCCTTTGGGCTGCCTTTCCAACGGTGTCATCGTCACGCCGAACTGGATGCCACCATTGCCGAAACCCTGGCCAGCCCGGGCGCGGCGGTTTGCGAGATCATGCTGGATTTGGCACAAGTCTTTGCCCCCAAGCTCACCTCCCGCAAACTAGAGGATGGTCGCATGGTGTCCTCTCCCTTGGAGGACATGGCGCCGTTCCTTAGCCGGGAGGAATTGCAATCGAACATGGTAACGCCCATTTCAGCCTCGTAACCATATGCCCGCCCGCACTGTATTAATCACCGGAGGCAGTCGGGGGATTGGCGCGGCCATTGCCGCTGTGCTCGTCGCCCGGGGGGACCAAGTGGTGACGCCCTCGCGCGCGAGCCTGGACTTGGCCAGCGCCGATTCCATCGAACAATTTCTGGCCGGGAATCGGGAGTTGCCCGTGGACATCTTGATCAACAACGCGGGCATCAACCTCCTCAACAACCTGGCGGAAATCCCTTCAGGTGACTGGCAGGCGATGTTGCAAACCAATTTGAACGCCGCGCTGCGGCTCACGCAAGCCTATGTACCGGGCATGCGGGCGCGCAAATGGGGTCGCATTCTCAACCTCAGCACCATTTTCAGCGTGGTGACGAAGGAGCGCCGGGCGGCCTATTCCATGACCAAGGCTGCCCTGAATGCCCTCACGCGCAGCACGGCGGTCGAATACGGACCGGACGGTATTCTAGCCAATGCCCTGGCCCCGGGATACGTGGATACTGCACTCACCCGGCAAAACAATTCACCGTCCGCCATTCAGGCCATCGCTGACAACATTCCCCTGCGGCGTCTCGCCCGAACCGAGGAGTTGGCCCAAGTGGCCGCCTTCCTAGTCTCGGAAAACAACACCTATCTGACGGGACAAACCATTGTGGTGGACGGCGGGTTTACAAGCCAATGATGTCTTAATCTCATGCTGACCATTAAAAGCCGGGAGCGTAATTATACGGTGGAAGTGTGCGCGGATCTGCCGGCCGCCTTGCAGGCTGTGACTCGTCCGGAGCGCGCCCTTTATCTGGTTGACCGGGCCATTTCCCAACTTTACGGGCCGGTTCTGACCGGCATTGCGGGCCAGTGCGTCGTGCTGGAGGCCACGGAGGAACAAAAGTCGTTTGAACAACTCACGCCGGTTTTTCTGGAATTGCTTCAGCGCGGCTTGAAGCGGGACGGGGTGCTGGTGGTGATTGGGGGCGGGGTGCTGCAAGACATCGGATGTTTTATTGCCTCCGTGCTATTCCGCGGCCTGTATTGGGAACTGGTGCCCACCACCCTGCTGGCCCAGGCGGACAGTTGCATTGGCAGCAAAAGCTCGCTCAATATCGGTCCTTACAAAAACCAAATTGGCACCTTTTACCCACCGGGACGTGTGCTGCTCACCAGCTCCGTCCTGGGCACTCTGCCAGCGGATGAAATCCGTTCTGGCCTGGGCGAAGTAATTAAGTTGCAACTCCTGCACGGACCAGACGGATTTAACGAACTGATGGCGGATTTGGCGGCTATGAACGCCGAAAACCAATCTGACCTGCTCACCAAGTGGGTGCTGCGTTCCCTGGCGGTCAAACAGCCCTATATTGAAGCCGATGAATTTGACCGGGGTGTCCGCAACCTCCTGAATTACGGGCACACCTTTGGCCACGCGTATGAATCCGCCACGCATTTTGGCATTCCACACGGCATTGCGGTCACGCTGGGCATGCTGACAGCGACACATCTTTCCGTCCGGCTGGGACTCACCACTCCCGAACATTATGGCGAATTAAAAAAGTGCCTGGCCCCCTGGCATCAACCGTATGGCGCGACCCTCCATCAAGCCGATCCGGCCGCCATCTTCGCGGCCATTCGCCACGACAAAAAAAACACGGGCGACGCGGTCAACTGCATCCTCACCGCCGGCCCGGGCCGCATGGAAAAACGCCGGGTGGATTTCCAACACGAATTGATCCCGTCAGTCACGGCTTTCATCCAACAGGAACTGACCTATTGAAACCCGTCACCCACCCCCAACTTTAGCTCGCCAATCTTTGATCACCCCCAACTACCACGCATGAAACGGGATATTTTCGAAAATCTCTTTGTCTTGGAAATGACCAACAACCACCAGGGCAGCCTGGAACGGGCGCTCGCGATCGTGCATGAGCATAGCCGGGTGGTGCGGTTCAACAATGTCCGGGCCGCCATAAAACTGCAAATCCGGGATGTGGACGCGTTCATCCATAAGGATTTTCGCACGCGCACCGATGTCCGTTACATCAAGCGGGTGCTGGACACCCGCCTCACCAAGGCGGATTACACCATCCTGGTGGAGGCCATCAAGAAAAGTGGGTGCATTCCAATGGCCACCCCATTTGACGAAAAATCTGTGGATTTGTGCGTGGAGTTCAACCTGCCGATCATCAAGATTGCCAGTGCCGACAGCAATGACTGGATGCTGATTGAGCGCATCGCGGCCACCCGCAAACCCTGCATCATTTCCTTCGGCGGGACGCCGCTCAAGGACATGGACGATGTGGTGACCTTTTTTGAGAACCGCAATATCCCGCTTGCCATCAATCATTGCATTGCCGCCTATCCCCATGAGGACTCCGAATGCGAACTGGACCAGATCGATTTTTTCAAGAATCGGTATCCAGGTCATACCATCGGTTGGTCCAGCCACGAGTGCCGGGACTGGGCCACCTCCATGCACATCGCCTACGCCAAGGGGGCCCGCACCTTTGAACGGCATATTGACATTAACAATGACGGTTTTAAAGTGGCCGATTATTCCTCGCTGCCCAGCCAGGTCGATCAATGGTTCAAGGCGTTTCATAAAGCTGTGGAATTCTGTGGCACGGCCAGCACCGAGCGGAAAAACCCGCTGGTCAAGGAAACCGCTTATCTGGATAGTTACATTCGTGGCATTTATGCCCGGCGCGATCTGGCACCCGGTCAGACCTTGAGCGAAGAGGATATTTATCTGGCCATTCCCCTGCAAAAAGGCCAGCTATCCTGCCGGGAACTCATGCTGGGCCGGTTTGGTCATAAAATGACCCAAGCCTGCCCCAAAGATGCACCGTTACTCATCGACCTCGTGGATTCCCCGTATTCCCAAAACGAGTCTTTGAAACAATTGATCTACCAGCGCGGCTTATGAAGTTTTCGCCCATCGCGGACCATGTCGCTCGACCGAAGTGGTCGGTCATGATCCCGACGTACAACTGCGCCGGTACCTTGCGCCAGACGCTCCAGAGCGTGCTGGATCAAGATCCTGGTCCGGGCGTGATGCAGATCGAAGTGGTGGATAATTGCTCCACCAAAGACCGCCCGGAGGATGTCGTGCAGGAACTGGGGCGGGGCCGGGTCTTATTCCATCGCAACCCTGAAAATATCGGGCCAACGCGCAATTTTAATATGTGCATCGAGCGCAGCCAGGGTGCGCTGGTGCACATCCTGCATGGGGATGATTTTGTCCGGCCGGGTTTTTATGACCGGCTGGGGGCGCTCGCTGATTTGCATCCTACGCTTGCCCTTTATGCTTGTCGGGCTTCCTTTGTGGATCTTAGCGGCACCGTCACCGGCGTTTCCCGCCAACTCCCCGGCTTGGAGTCGGCCAGCCGGGACAGTTCCCCTTTTTATTATGCCACGCCCCTGCAATACGTAGGGGTGGCGATTCGCCGGAGTTTTTATGAAAAACACGGTGGCTTTGATACCAGCTTCACGTTCTGCCCAGACTGTGAAATGTGGGATCGGGCCGTATCCTTGGGCGGCGGGATCATGCTGCCCGAACCTCTGGCGTGCTACCGCATGTACGGCCAGATGAACGGTAGCAACATGGTCCGCACCGCCGAACATTTTAAAGAGCTGGATCGGCTCGCCGGCCTTTATGCCGGGCGACACCCGGACTTTTCATGGGCCCGGCATCGTAAGCGCGTTGCCCGGGAGGCTTGGGCCCAAGCGGAGCGGTACCGCAAGTCGGGGGACACCGATGGCTATGCCGCGAATCTGCAATTTTTTAAAAATTACGGAACCCTGTTGCAAAAAACGCGGCTGACCACCAAACAGTTCTTTAAAAATTTGGCCGGCAGCTAAATGCCCCGGCCAATCAGCACGGCTTTACGCCAAAGGCTTCAACGATTGCCACGCATACCCGGCGGCGCGCAACCCCCGGCGGAGGGCATTCACCGCCTCCGCCTGTTTGCCGAGCGGGAACAAAGCCAGGAAAACCACCCCATTGAGGAGAAATTGAAACGGTGCGGCGAAGACGCGGCCGAGGCGCAACCCTAGGCGCCGGCCGGGGCCATGGGCAAATTTTAGCCGCTTGAGCGCCGAAGCCGCCCCGGCCGCAAAAGCAGACTGGCAGTACCAAGCCAGGTTTACCCGGCTGGCATGGATCGTGTGCTGAATGCCGGCCCCGGGCAGCCACCAAATTTCATAGCCGGCATCCTGCAAGCGCAAAGTGAAATCCGCCCCCTCGTGCGCACCCACATTGGTCCCGTTATGCCCCAACCGGGCGTCAAACCCGCCCTGCTGGAGCGCAATTTCCCGGGCATACGCGCTATTGCATTCCCAAGGGCTGGCTTGCCGGTCGAAACAAAAGGGCCGGTCCCCCAAATCATATTTGTTTTCCTTGGGGCTTAACCACCGGGGCGGCGGCTGTTCATACCGGGGAAATACCGCGCCCCCAACGACGGCAATTTTCGGCGACGGCGGAGCGCGAAAAAATTTTTGGTAGGCGGCCAGCCAGCCTGGTTCCACCGTGGCATCATCATCCAGAAAAACGACCTGTTGTCCGCGGGCGTTGCGGAGCGCGGTGTTGCGCGCGGTGCTCAGACCCGTTTTGCCCTCGTAAACATAGCGGACATTCGCGCAGGCGGCACCGAGTTTCTGGACGAGCCCAGCCGTGCCATCGGTGGAGACATTATCCACCACGAGCAACTCCGTATCGTCATGGATTTGCGCCAGCACACTGCGCATGGCTGGTTCCAAAAAGGCCGCCCGGTTGCGTGTGCAGATGGCCACAGTAATCAGCGGGCCCCCGTCGGCGCCGGGAATGGCCGCCTGGTTTGGACGGTGTGTCATGCGCGGCCAGTGTAAATTTTAAAGGATAAAAAACAATGGTTTTTCGCCCGGCCACCGGTCAAGCCGTCTCCGTTTGAAAATGTTGCTTGTCCATGGCCCTATAAGATGAGTTAAACTGGCGCTGTGACCATTGGTCAACCCTTACAACCGTTACCTATTTCTGTCTGTCTAATCGCTGGCAATGAGGCCGCGCGCCTGCCGCGCGCACTTGCCAGCGTGGCGGGCTGGACGGCGGAGATGATTGTCGTGGTGAACGAAGACGTGCGCGATGGCACGGATGCCATCGCCCGTGCCGCCGGTGCGAGGGTGTTTCCCGAACCCTGGAAAGGGCACATTGGGCAAAAAAATTCCGCCGCTGAAAAAGCCTCCCAGCCCTGGATCTTGGGATTGGACGCCGATGAAGCTGTTTCCGAGGAATTAAGGGCCGAAATTACCCAGTGGTTCGCCCTGCCCGAGAAGTTGGTCCCCTTTGCGGCCTTCCAATTTCCCCGTTGCACTTATTACTGCGGCCGGTGGATTCGTCATGGCGACTGGTACCCCGACCGTAAAATCCGCCTGTGGCGGCGCGGCCAGGCCCATTGGGGTGGGGTTGATCCGCACGATGCGGTGATCGTGTCTGGCCGCGTCGGCACGCTCAAAAACGATCTGCACCACTACAGCAACGAATCGATCAACCGCCAGATCCAAAAACTGGTGCCCTTTAGCGATGATTTCGTCCGCCATCGCCTGGCCACCGGTCGTTCCGGCAGTTGGCTGGAATTGGTGGTCCGTCCACCCTGGCGCTTTTTCCGCGCTTATGTATTGCGGCTGGGTTTTTTGGACGGCTGGCCAGGTTATTATATTGCCTGGTTAAATGCGTTTTCCGCGCTGACCCGCTACGTAAAATTGCGCGAGGCGAAATTATCCGAGCGGTCCGAGCCATGAAAACCGCCCCCTCGCTGGCGCTCATCATTAATACCTTCAACCAGCCGGATTATCTGGCGCGGGTCCTGGCCGCCGTGAGCCATCAGGCATCCCCGCCGGCGGAAGTATTGCTCGCCGATGATGGCTCCGGACCTGAAACCAAGGCAGTTTTTGCCCGGTGGGCGGCTGGAAAAAACTTGCCCGCACGCCATATCTGGCAGCCGAACGAAGGCTTTCGCCGGTCGCGCATCCTTAATCAGGCGATTGCCGCCACCCAAAGTGATTACCTCGTTTTTTTGGATGGCGACACCCTGCCGCATCCGCAATTTGTCGCCGATCACCAGGCCCTGGCGTTGTATGGGGCGTTTGTGCAGGGGCATCGCGCCCTGGTGGGCCAGCAGGCCGCTGCTTGGTTTGGCCAGCAGACGCTCGCGGCAGACCGCCGCCGGGCCTGGCGTGAAGGCCAGTTGCAGGGCTGGAAGAATGCCTGGCGCTGGCCCCTGCCCTGGCTGGTCTATCAAAAGGGCCTGCGCGGCATTCGGGGTTGCAATCTGGCCATCTGGCGGGCCGATTTGGTTCGCGTGAACGGATATAACGAAGATTTCACCGGCTGGGGGCGGGAAGACTCCGAACTAGCCGTACGCCTGCTGAATAGTGGCGTGCGTCGCCGGGATTTGCGGGGCCGGGCCTTATGTTATCATTTATGGCATCCGCCGGCCAGTCGCGCGCAATTGACCGGCAATAATCTGCTTTTGGAGCAGGCCCTTAAAACTGCCGCCCAACGTTGTGAGCTCGGTTTGAACCAGTATTTGTGAACCTAAGCGCCCGCTCATGAACGAGCATATCTTAGTCATACGCCTCAAAGCCATGGGCGACGTCGTGCTAACCCTGCCGGCGGTGAACAGATTGCGCGCGCACCATCCCACCGCAAAAATCACGTTCCTCACCTCCCGGGAAAACGCCCCCATCCTGCGCGGGTTTCGGGCGGTGGATGAAATCTTCGCCCTGGACCGCAAATTGTTGAGCACGGGCAACCCGGTGAGAATCGCCCGGGAATTGCTGCCCCTGCTACGCCGCCTGCGAACCGCCAAATATGGCCTGGCCGTGGATTTCCAAGGCTACGGTGAAACCGAATGGCTCGCCTGGTGGAGCGGGGCTCCTGAACGCCGCGGCATTGTCTACCAGGCCGGGCGCGGCGGTTTGTACACACTAACCTCCACCCGCAATTATCAGGCCCACCCCGCTCACTGGAACCTGGATCTGCTCGCCGGCATGCCCGGCCCGGCCGGCGAACTGCGGAATGATTACCATTTGCCCGAGGAGGCCCGGCACACGGCGGAAGCATTCCTGGCGTCACACGGACTAAATCCCCGCCACCCCATCCTCTTCATCCAGCCATTTACCAGTCACCGACCCAAAAATTGGCCGCTGCCGAATTATCTGGCGGTGGCACGAGACTGGCAAAGCCGCGGCGTTCAAATTGTTTTTGGCGGGGGTCCGGCCGACCGTACGGAATTAGAGCCGGCATCCGCCGCTGGTTTCGTGGTGGCGGCCGGCGCGCCCCTGCTGGTTTCTGCTGGATTGATGGAACTGTCCTCCCTGGTACTGGGTGCCGATACTGGTTTATTGCACCTGGCGGTGGCGATGAATCGTCGGGTAATGATGTTAATGCATGACAACCATCCCGGCACGTATCATCCCTTCCAGCACCCGGAATGGGCGGTCACACCGCCGGCCGGGCAAACAGTGGCCGATATCCCAACCGACCGCGTAATGTCCTCCCTGGTCGCGGCTTTTGCCGAGGTGGGGGTGTGCCCTTAATTTATCGCACTGCCACGTAATGCTTTTTGCTAAAGCGCCAGCCAAACCATTGTTCCAACTTCAACATGCGCCGGTGTTTCTTTTCCCGCTTGGTAAGCCGGTAGTTTGGATCCGCTTGAAAAATGCCAGTGCAAGGGGGCAGCCAGGCTTGCACCGCTTGGGGATGCGTGCCCGTGAACAGTTTTAATGTGGCGGGATCGATTTGTGAGTAATCCATTTTGGGCACCGTGTCGGCATCCCAAAACTTATGCGTGGCGCTGGTTTTAAGATTCATCTGCGCCTCACTGCGCACCCAGCCATAATGATAAATCACCGCGCCGGTATGCGCCGCACGCGGATAACGCCCCCGCTTGTGCGTGTCCAGCACCACGAAGAAAAGGCCCTCCGGGCCCCAGGCCGGGATGGTGTTACGCAGGATGCGCACTTCACTCCGGTACCAGCGCGGCGACCAGGCATACGTCTTCGCGTTACCGTAAAAATGCAGGTAGTCAAAAGCCAGCGCCTCCACGCGCGGATCCGCCAGATGCGTTTCCATGGCCGCGCGGATTTTCACCAACTCGCTTTCGTGAACCACCTCATCCGCCTCCAGATAGAAAGCCCAGTCACCGGTGCAATTGAAGAGGGCGATGGATTTTTGCTGGCCGTAAACAAAGCCTTTCACGCTGTAATCCGTCTGAATGCGTTCATTCCATTGCGTGGGAATAATCCGGATTTTGGCATCACCAATCGCCCGCAGCATGGGCTCCGTGGCATCGTCACAGGGCCCGAGCGCAATGATGAATTCATCCACCAGCGGCAACACCGAGCGAATCGATTCCACGAACGGATAGCCCAGCTTCTGGGCATTGCGCAAAAAGGTGCAACCGCTGACTTTCATGAGCTGCAGGATACAATTGATAATGGAAAATTACCAATGGATAACGGGGATGACGCCGGACAATTCCGTTTAATTTTTTTGCATTAAGGCTTGGTGGCCAGCACAAATTTTTTGCCGTGCTGCTGGATTATCTCGGGCAGTCGGTGGGATTTGATTCCCTCCCATAATTCGTTCGCTGGTGGAAACAAGGGCAACCAAGCCACCGTCTGGAGCTGCCAATCAGCCCCCGGAGGCAGTTGCGCCAGCAGGTTTTTTGCTGCCAGCACAAAATGGCAATTCGTGTTCTCCGCCGGGCCAAACCCGTCCACCTGCGCGACCACCCAGTCTGGGCCAAGCACCGTGCGCAGGCGGCTGGCCAGTTGACGCTCGCCGACCACCAGTATGGATTGGGGGGCCCTGGCCGGCTGCCGTTGGAGGGTCTCGGCGATTTGTTGCGCGGTTTCCCGCCAGTAAAGCGGGGTGCTGAGCGCAAAAAAGACCACCCAAACCAAGAGCATGGACAACCCCACGGCAACCATCGCCGCGCGAGCCTGCTGGCGCAATCCCAGATAGCCTAAGAGACCCAGCAAACCCAAAATCCCGCCAAACAGCAGCACCGGACTAAACGGGGCGGACGACCATTGGGCCACAAAGAGCCAACCGGCCAGCGCCAACAGTCCAAGGAGTGCGAGCAGGAAAAGTAATATCCGCCGAAAAGAGAATCCACAACGCACCGTTGCCAAGGATGGCAGCCAATCCCCCAGCAAAATCGCGATCAGCGGCGCCGCGGGCAGCAAGTAACGGGGTGAGACATTATCCCCCATGGGAAAACCAAACACCAACAGCGCCGTCCAGCCCAGCAAAAATGCCTGCGCCCGCCGCGGCAAGAGCGTGGGCATGCGGAACCGGTTGCGGATGAGCAACTCCAGCGCGGGCAGACTCCACGGCAGGAAATTTGCCACCAGTACCAGCGCGAATTCGCCCATGCGAATGGCCGGGTCCCACCAGTGACCGTGCAGATTGCTGGTCACCTGATCATCAA
This sequence comes from uncultured Verrucomicrobia subdivision 3 bacterium, assembly GCA_903936645.1. Taxonomy (GTDB): domain Bacteria; phylum Verrucomicrobiota; class Verrucomicrobiia; order Limisphaerales; family UBA11358; genus UBA11358. Next base: position 5,142 of record CAIZWI010000227.1, on the reverse strand, counting down.
AAAAAGTATCCAGCGAACTATTTCCGTACCGCACCCAAATATAAGCAAACCACCCTGTCGCCAGCCCTAGCGAAACCAACAGGCTGGGCCAATGAAGCAGGCGCTTGAAGGAACCCGGCGCGCGCTGCGTCCAGAGTGTAAATCCCCAGGCAAACCCCACCATTCCCACCCCCAGCAAACCCTTGCTCAAGACCGCGCCCGCTGCACCGCCATAGGCCATCCAATAAACCGCCGGGGTGACTTCCTCGAGGATGAGCAAACGGATGAAGCCACTCGCACTAAGGGTGATGAAAAAGGTGAGCAGGGCATCCGGCATGGCCCGGATGGCGCACAGAAAAAACTGCACATGGGCCAGCAAGACCACCACGGCCAGCATGGCGCGATCCAGCTTACATGTCAGCCGCCTGGCCAGCGACCAGGTCAGCCACAGCGTGCCGGCGCAGGCCAGTAAAAAGGGCAGGCGCGCACTCAGCACATGCACTCCCAGCAGGGTGTAACTGGCACCAACCGCCCAATAGGCCAGCGGCGGCTTTTCAAAGCGCGGGGTGCCGTCGGCGTGTTTGGGAATCAACCAGTCACCGTCCCGGGCCATGTTAAAACCGCCATCGAAATAATGGCGTTCGTCCGGATAAAACAGGGTGAAGGTGGCCGCCATCGGCAGGGCGGCCAGCACAAACAACAGGATCAGGGTAACAATGGTAACCGGTGGTCTCATCAATCGCCCAGGAGCTTCCGCAATTGATCGCGCGCCGCGTCTGCCCGTTTGTTCACCTCGGCCTTGGGCACCCAGTTGCGCCGGATGAAGTCAAAATACTCGCAAAAATTTCCCACGTCCTTGTCCAGCACCGGGTCGGCCCGGCGCTCACGGCATTGTTGCGCCACCCGGGGATCGTAGCTCACACAATTCAGACACACGCGCAAATCCGCGCGGCACTTCATGCACGTCTCCCCGCGCCCCGGCAAACCGCTGATCGTCCACGGCTCCCCGCATTGATGACAATGTCTGGTCATAACCCTATATTAGTTGCCGCCCGGAGGTTTTCAATGGAATTACTTTTCATCTCCCCGACGAAATCCAGTTTGGATTTTGAAGTAACGCCCTCTGCTCACGGATGCTGAGGCACCGACACGGGAGCTTTATCCATCCCGGAAGCTTCCTGCAACAAGACTCGCGCAAACACCCAGTCAAACCAAAAACCCACCTCGCCGTCGCCGCGGTTCAGCGGGTCGGCAAATTTGGTTTCAATGAGCTGGCGGCCTTCGGCAAGCTCAGCCGCCGCCTCGCGCGATTGTCCAAGCTGCCGGCCCACCATGCCGAGCAGTATATGCGCCGTGGCCGTACGCGGCTGGTTTTCCTCCGAATACGCCAGGCATCGCCGGCACCATTCGACCGCACGGGTGTAATTACCCCGCCGGTACTCCATCAAGGCCACCGAAATGCAACCCCAGGCGGCTTGCAAGATAGCGTCCGGATCCTGGCTGGTAAGATTGCTAAAACTCCGCGCCGCCAGGTCCTTGAGCGGATCCAATGGCGCCAAAATGGCCTCGTCCGTCGCCAGCAACAGACTAATTTTCACCGTCCGCTCCGCCACCACTGGATTCGCCGTTCCGCCAAACCGCGCCATGACGTATTGCCGAAATTGCAAATAACCTCTCAGGTCCCCGCGATACGCCAGTGTCGCCCCCTGGCGGAGCATGTCCAGTGAGGCCACATCCCAGCCATCCAGTTGGTTCACCTGCAACAACAATGCGAATCGTTCACCCGCCGGCTGCCAGCGGTTTTGCAGCGCGTGCCATTCTCCCAGTGATCGATACACCGCCGAACTCTCCAACGTGGCCTGGGCCAGGGGAATTTCACTCAGTGAGTGGTCGGCGTCCGCAAACCGTTCCGCATTCACCAAGATTTGCGCCTGCGTGATTTTTTCCCGCGCCTCCGCCAGCCGGCGCAATTTCATCTCGTTGTCCCGCGCCTGCTCGGCCATCTGGCGTAATTGAATCTGCTGCTGCTCCGCGGCCCGGGTCTTGAAGAATAACCAGGTGGAGGTGCCCAGGCCCGCCAGCAAGGCCATGGCCACCGCTCCGATGGCCAGAAACACGCCTTGATTCCGCCGCACCAATTTTTCCAGGCGGTACCGGCGGCTCGGGGGACGCGCCAGCACCGCCTCCTGATTGAGGTGGCGTTGCACATCCATGGCCAGGCCGTTGGCCGTTTCGTAACGCCGTGTGCGGTCCTTCTCCAGGGCCTTCATTACCACCCAGTCCAGATCGCCACTCAATTGCGAGATCAGCTTGAGCGGTTCCACCTGCCGATGTTGCGCCGTAGATGTCAATTCGCTGCCCAGCAACGTGTGTAGTTTGGTCGAGGGCCGGTGGGGCTCCGCCTCGCGCAAGGTGCGGCGCATGGCGTCCAGGCCGGACTTTAAAAGTTCCTTCGCGTCAAAGGGCGTTTTGCCCGTGAGTAATTCGTATAATAAAACTCCCAAACTGTAAATGTCACTGCGCGTGTCAATGTCCAGCCCGCTCATTTCCGCCTGCTCCGGGCTCATGTAGGCCGGCGTGCCAATCAATTGTTCGTAAGCCGTGAACAGGGTCTTGTCGGTCAGCGGTGTGTGCGTGGCCTTGGCAATGCCAAAATCAATCACCTTGGGCACCGGCACCCCGTCGTGCAGGGTCACAAGAATGTTTGAAGGCTTAATGTCGCGGTGGATGATCCCCTTTTGATGCGCATGCTGGATGGCATGGCAAATTTGGATGAATAAACGCAAACGCTGGCGGGTGTCCAGATGGTGCTCGTCACAATAATCCGTGATTCGCACACCGCGAACCAGTTCCATGACGAAATAAGGCCGGCCCGTTTCGGTGGCCCCCGCGTCCAGCACCCGCGCAATATTCGGATGATCCATCAAGGCCAGCGCCTGGCGTTCCGCCTCAAACCGGGCAATCACACTTTTGGTGTCCATCCCCAGCTTGATCACCTTGAGCGCGACTCGCCGGCGGACGGGGTGCTCCTGTTCCGCCATGTAGACCACCCCACAGCCGCCCTCACCGATTTTCTGCAATAATTTGTACCGGCCAATCAAAGTCCCCACCCCGCCGGTCAGATCATTCGCAAGATCCAACCCCGGTTCCGGCGTCTCCGGCACACAATCGCGAATGCTGAACGCTGTGGCTGCCTTGAAAAAATCCCGGGCCGCGCCCTCCGCTGCCAGCAGCGACTCCACCCGCTCCCGCAGCAAGCCATCCTCGGCGCAGGCCTGGTCCAGAAAAGCCTGCCGGGCCCGGGCATTGGGGAGATTTCGCGCGGCCTCAAACAGAGACTCTTCGGATGGGCTGACTTTGGTCATGCGATGGGCAGGTTCACGGGTTGGCCTGGATGCATTGAAACAACCAAACCCGCGCGTAGGCCCATTGCCGCTCCACGGTACGCTCGGTCAACCCCAGATGTTCCGCCACCTCTTGATTAGTCAGGCCGCCAAAAAATTTCATCACCACGATGCGCGCTTTTTGCGGGTCTTCTACCGTCAATTTTTCCAGGGCCTCATCCATGAGCAAAACCTTGTCATCCGGCGTGGTGGCCATTAGATCCAGATCCGCCACATTCAGCCGCAGCAGCCCGCCGCCACGCTTGAGCCGCGATTTGCGCCGGGCTTTCTCCACTAAAATCCGCCGCATCGCCTCCGACGCCGCACCAAAAAAATGCGCCCGGTTCTGCCAGGTCCGCTCGCCATCCCCCACCAGCCGCAGCCAGGCCTCGTGGAGCAGCGCCGTCGCCTGCAAGGTCTGGTTGGCCGATTCCTGGGCCATCCGCAATCCGGCCAACCGCCGTAACTCATCATAAACCAGCGGCAGTAAATCTGCCGAAGCCTGGCCATCCCCCTCCCGTAGTGCCTGCAACACCAGCGTGATTTCGCTGGCCACTGCCGGGGTGGCCGGACCAGACTCGCTGGCGCTCAATGATGTCATGGTGCGGTGTTAAAATGGTGCTCGTTTAATAAAACACCCTCCCGCCGGGTCGTCAACGCGAATTGGGCGGCATCATTTACCTTCATTCCCCGCCCCGCTTCCGCTTTAATTGAATCCAGCTTGCCAACCTCAAAAGCCATGCAGACTATCTTGGTTCATTGTCTAACGACCGCTATCCTGGTCACGGCCGGGTTAAGCCCCGGCCATGCTGACGAAACAAACACCACCCCCGCCACCTCCGGCAACCCCATTTTTCAGGGCTGGTATGCCGATCCCGAGGCCCAGGTGTTTGGCCGGGAGTACTGGGTTTATCCCACCTTTTCCGCCCGTTACAATGAACAAACCTTCTTTGACGCCTTCTCGTCGCCCGACCTGGTCCACTGGACCAAACACGGTCACATCTTGGACACCAACACCGTCAGCTGGGCGCACCGGGCTATTTGGGCACCGGCCGTCGCAGAACGACATGGCCGCTATTTCATCTTTTTTGGGGCCAACGACATCCAGAATGACCATCAAGTCGGTGGTCTGGGCATTGCCGTGGCTGACCACCCCGAAGGTCCGTTTAAGGATTACCTGGGCAAGCCATTGATTGACCATTTTTACAATGGCGCCCAGCCCATCGACCCGTTTGTCTTCCGTGATAACGACGGCCAAAACTACCTCACCTATGGCGGTTGGGGGCATTGCAACATCTGCCGGCTCACGGAAGACTTCCGTGGCTTTCAGCCCTTCTCGGATGGCACCACCTTCAAGGAAATCACCCCCGCAGGTTATGTGGAGGGCTCCGTGCTGTTTCGGCGCGGGGATAAATATTATTTCATGTGGTCCGAAGGCGGCTGGACTGGCCCCAACTATTCGGTGGCTTATGCCATGGCCGATGCCCCCGCCGGCCCCTTTCAGCGCATCGGCAAAATCCTGCAGCAAGACCAGCTAGTCGCCACGGGTGCGGGACACCATTCGGTCATTAAAATCCCCGGCCAGGATCGCTACTACATCGTTTACCACCGCCGCCCACTTGGTGAAACCGATGGCAACCACCGGGTCACCTGCATCGACCGCATGGAATTCGATGGCCAAGGTCTCATTCAGCCAGTGAAACTCACCTTCACCGGCGTCGCGCCCGTGCCATTACCCGCAATTCCTTAATCAAAATGAGCGGGACGCTGTGGGAGCTTG
>CAIZWI010000226.1 GCA_903936645.1 uncultured Verrucomicrobia subdivision 3 bacterium | reverse complement strand
TCACATTGAAGGCAAGCCGATCCTCGCCAGTTGGATGGGGGCCGGCCAGGTGGAAAAAGGCGAGGACATTCTGAATGCCGCGAATATTCCCACTTTCAAGTATCCCGATCGCGCCGCCCGCGCCTTCTATTACATGTGGCGGTACAGTGAAAATCTGCGCGCACTGTATGAAACGCCCGCCGCCCAGCCGGAATCCGCCCGCGGCATCAACCGCATCAACCACGCGAAGGCCGCTGAATTAATCAATGGGGCTCGCGCCGCCGGCCGGACCATTTTGACCGAATATGAATCCAAGGAATTGCTCGCGGCCTACGGCATTCCCACCGTGGAAACGCACATCGCCCGCACCGAAGCGGATGCCGTAAAAATCGCGGCCCGGCTGGGCTTTCCCGTGGTGCTCAAACTCTTCTCGGAAACGATCACCCACAAAACCGATGTGGGCGGGGTGCAATTGAATCTCCGCACCGCCTCCGCCGTGCGCCAGGCCTGGGCCACCATCGAGGAATCGGTCACCAAAAAAGCCGGCAAGGAACATTTCCTCGGGGTGACGGTGCAACCGATGATCAAACTGGAAGGCTACGAACTCATTGTGGGCAGCAGTGTGGATTCCCAATTTGGACCAGTGCTGCTGTTTGGCACCGGCGGCCAGTTGGTGGAGGTGTTCAAGGACCGGGCGCTGGCGCTGCCGCCGCTGAACGCCACCCTCGCGCGCCGCATGATGGAACGCACCAAGATTTTTACCGCCCTCCAGGGCGTGCGCGGCCGCAAATCGGCAAACCTCGCGGAACTCGAACAATTGCTGGTGCGCTTCAGCCAGTTGGTGGTGGAGCAACCGTGGATCGCCGAAATCGACATCAATCCCCTGCTCGTTTCCGCGGAACGCATTTTCGCGCTGGATGCCCGCGTGGTCCTGCACGATTTGAAGACGCCCGAGGCGGAATTGCCCCGGCCGGCCATCCGGCCCTATCCCGTGCAGTACGACTCCCCCTGGCGCATGAAAAACAAGGCCACCGTCACGATCCGGCCGATTCGCCCGGAGGACGAGCCCCTGATGGTGAAGTTCCACGAAACGCTGTCCGAAGAAACCGTGTATCAACGCTACTTCAGCGCTTTGAAGTTGTCCCAACGCGTCGCCCATGAGCGCCTCACGCGCATTTGCTTCAATGATTATGACCGCGAAATCGCGCTGGTGGTCGAGCACCTGTCCGCGCGCTCCGAAGTGCCGGCCCTCCTCGGGGTGGGCCGCCTGAGCAAGCTGCACGGCACCAACGAGGCCGAATTTGCCCTGCTGGTCAGCGATGCCTGGCACGGTCTGGGCCTCGGCGAGGAATTGTTGAAACGCCTCATTCAAATTGGCCGGGATGAAAAACTCGACCGGATTGTGGGCGCCATCCTGCCGGACAACCAGGCCATGCAGCACATCTGCAAAAAAATTGGGTTCAAGGTGGCTTACAGCCACGAAAATCAAGATTTCACGGCCGTTTACGAGATCAAATAATATGAGCACCCCGGAAAAGCATTTTAAGACGATTGACGGCTGTGAAGCCGCCGCTTATGTGGCCTATCGCTTAAATGAGGCCATGGCCATCTATCCCATCACCCCTTCCTCGCCCATCGCGGAATGGTGTGACCAGTGGGCCTCGGAAGGCAAAAAAAATCTCTGGGGCACCACGCCGGCCATCGTGGAAATGCAAAGCGAAGGCGGAGCCGTGGGCGCGGTCCATGGGATGCTGCAAACCGGGTCCATCAGCACCACCTTCACGGCCTCCCAGGGGTTGTTGTTGATGATCCCGAACATGTTCAAAATCGCGGGTGAATTGCTGCCCACGGTGTTTCATGTCACGGCCCGGACGGTGGCCACCCATGCTCTCTCCATCTTCGGCGATCATGGAGACATCATGGCCTGCCGGGCCACCGGCTGGGGCATGCTGGGCGCGGCCTCGGTGCAGGAAACCATGGATTTCGCATTGATTGCGCAAATCTCGGCCTGGCGCTCGCGGCTGCCCTTCATCCATTTCTTCGATGGCTTCCGCACGTCGCACGAAGTCTCGAAAATTGAATTGCTGGACGAAGCTGTGATGCGCGCGCTCGTGGATGATGAATTGCTGGCCCGCCTGCGGGCGCGGGGCATGACGCCGGACCAGCCGACGCTCCGCGGCACCGCGCAAAATCCCGACGCTTTTTTCCAAGGCCGGGAGGCGGCTAACCTCTTTTATGACTTGTGCCCGGAAAAAGTGCAGACAGTGATGGACCAGTTCGCGGCCCTGACGGGACGCAAATATAATTTATTTGATTACGTGGGCGCGCCCGATGCCGAGCGCGTGATTGTGCTGATGGGCTCGGGCTGCGAGGCCGTGCACGAAACCGTCGATTATCTGACCGCGCGGGGCGAAAAAGTGGGCGTCCTCAAAGTCCGCTTGTACCGGCCCTTTGACGGCCGCCGCTTTGTCGCCGCGCTGCCCGCTTCGGTTAATCGTATCGCGGTGCTGGACCGCACCAAGGAACCCGGGGCCACCGGGGAACCGCTTTATCAGGATTGCGTCACCGCGTTGATGGAGGAATTATCCGCCGGCCGCGCGCCCTTCGCCCGGCCGCCGAAAATGCTCACCGGCCGCTACGGCCTGTCCTCGAAGGAATTCACCCCCGCGATGATCAAGGCGGTGTACGACAACCTCGCCGCCGCCAGCCCCAAAAATCACTTCACCGTGGGGATCAATGATGACGTGTCCCATACCAGCCTGGCGGTGGACAGCAGTTTCTCGACGGAACCGGATTCTGTGGTGCGCGCACTCTTTTACGGCCTGGGCGCCGATGGCACGGTGGGGGCCAACAAGAATTCCATCAAAATCATCGGCGAGGAAACCGACAATTACGCGCAGGGTTATTTCGTTTACGACTCCAAGAAATCCGGTTCCATGACCGTTTCGCATTTGCGCTTTGGGCCGCAGCCCATTCGCTCCAGTTACCTGGTGACGCGCGCCAATTTCGTCGCCTGCCATCTGCCCGGGTTTTTGGAACGGTATGACATGCTGCGCAGCCTGGTGCCGGGCGGCACATTCCTGTTGAACACCCCGCGTCCGCCGGCAGAAATCTGGGCCAGCCTGCCCAGTCCGGTGCAGGCGGAACTGCAAGCGAAGCGCGCGAAGTTTTTCATCATTGATGCCAGCCAGGTGGCCCGCGACAGCGGCATGGGCGGGCGCATCAACACCGTCATGCAGGTGTGCTTCTTCGCCCTCTCCGGCGTGCTGCCCAAGGACGAGGCGATTGCGGCCATCAAAAACTCCATCAAAAAAACCTACGGCAAAAAAGGCGAGGAAGTGGTGCGGATGAATTTGCAGGCCGTGGACAACACCCTCGCGCATCTGCACGAAGTGCGCCTGGCCGACTGCCAGTTAAACGGTTCCGGCCCCCTGCTCCCGCCCATTTCACCGGAAGCTCCCGAGTTTGTCCGTCGCGTGCTCGGCACCCTGGCTGCGGGCGATGGGGATGAACTGCCCGTCAGCGCATTTCCGAATGATGGGACATTTCCGACCGCAACCGCCCAATTCGAAAAGCGCAACCTCGCGCTGCAAATCCCGGTGTGGGATGAAAAATTGTGCATCCAATGCCTGAAATGCGTGGCCATTTGTCCGCACGCCACCATCCGCGCAAAAGTTTACGAACCCGCCCGGCTGGCCGGCGCCCCCGCCACTTTCAAATCCGTCCCCTCCCGCTCGCCCGAATGGAAAGGCCAGACCTTCACCCTGCAGGTGGCGGCGGAGGATTGCACCGGGTGCGCCCTGTGCGTGGATGTGTGCCCGGCCAAAAACAAGACCGAGGCCAAACTGCGCGCCATTAACATGCGGCCGCAGCCACCGTTGGTGGCGGCGGAGCGCGGCAACTGGAACTTCTTTCTAACCCTCCCCGAGGTGGACCGCCGCAAGCTCAAACCCACCCAGTTGCGCTCGCAGCAATTGCAACGGCCGCTCTTCGAATTCAGCGGCGCCTGCGCCGGCTGCGGGGAAACGCCGTATATCAAAATGTTGACGCAGCTGTTCGGCGACCGCGCCGTGATCGCCAACGCCACCGGCTGTTCCTCAATCTATGGCGGCAACCTGCCCACCACGCCTTATTGCAAAAACGCCGAGGGTCGCGGCCCCACCTGGTGCAATTCCCTGTTCGAAGACAACGCCGAGTTCGGCCTCGGCTTCCGGGTCTCGCTGGATCAGCAACGGGACTTTGCCCTGGAGTTGCTCCAGCAACTCGCCCCGCAGTTGGGGGACAACCTGACCGCGGCCATCCTGAACGCCAGCCAAAACGACGAAGCCGGCATTGTCGAGCAACGCGAACGCGTCACCGGCCTCAAAGCCCGGCTTGCCGGTCTGGACACGCCCGAGGCCAAACTGCTCCTCACCCTGGCGGACAAGCTCGTCAAAAAGTCGGTCTGGATTCTGGGTGGTGACGGCTGGGCTTACGACATCGGCTACGGCGGCCTGGATCATGTGCTCGCCAGCGGCCGGGATGTCAATGTGCTGGTCATGGACACCGAGGTGTATTCCAACACCGGCGGCCAGATGTCCAAATCGACCCCGCGCGGGGCGGTGGCCAAATTCGCCGCCGGCGGCAAGCCAGCCGGCAAAAAGGATCTGGGCCTCATCGCCATGAGTTACGGCAATATTTACGTCGCCAGCGTGGCCATGGGGGCGAAGGATGAGCAGACCTTGAAGGCCTTCGTGGAGGCGGAATCCTATCCCGGCCCTTCGCTGATCATCGCTTACAGTCATTGCATTGCCCACGGCATTGCCACGGATCTCGGCGTCGGGGCGCGCCAGCAAAAGCTCGCGGTGGACGCGGGCCACTGGCTCCTGTACCGCTATGATCCCCGCCGGACCGAACGGGGCGAAAACCCGCTGCAAATGGATTCGTCCGTGGCCCGCTTGAAAGTGCAGGATTTCCTCCAATCCGAAAACCGGTTCAAAATGCTCACCAAAAGCAAACCGGAGGACGCGAAGAAATTTTTTGCCCAAGGCCAGGCGGATTCCGAGAAGCGCTGGAAATTTTACCAATTCCTGGCGGGACGGGAAATGCTGCCGGCCACCGCCCCCAGCCAGCCGGCGGCCCCGGCCACCATTTCCCCCAGCTAACGCACACTGACTCTAATATTATGGACCTTACCACCGAATATCTTGGCCTGAAACTGCGCACCCCGCTGGTGGCCGCCGCGTCACCGTTGTCGGAGGAACTGGACAGCATCCGCCTGATGGAGGACTCGGGGGCGAGCGCCATTGTGCTGTATTCATTGTTTGAGGAACAGTTGCGCCAGGAGGGTCTGGACCTGAACCGCCAGCTTGAGCACGGCACGGAAAGCTATCCGGAGGCGTTGAGTTATTTTCCCGAGGCGGTGGATTATAATCTGGGGCCGGAGGATTATCTCAAGCACATCGCCCGCGCGAAAGCTGCGGTGAAAATCCCCGTCATCGCCAGTTTGAACGCCGCGTCCCCGGGGAACTGGACCAAATACGCCGCGCTCATTCAGGCGGCGGGGGCGGATGCCTTGGAATTGAACATTTACAGTGTCCCCACCGATCTTAACCTGTCCGGTGCCGAGGTGGAACAAAGCTGCCTGGATATCGTCAAGGCGGTGAAAGCCGAAGTCTCCATTCCCGTCAGTGTCAAAGTAAGCCCTTTCTTTTCCAATTTCGCCAACCTGGCCAGCCGTCTGGAACAGTCCGGCGCGGATGGCCTGGTGCTATTTAATCGCTTCTACCAACCCGACCTCGATCTGGAGTCCCTTGAACCGCGACCGAATATTTTGCTCAGCACCCCGATGGATCTCCGGCTGCCCCTGCGCTGGATCGCCATTTTATCGGGCAAACTAGACCTCAGCCTGGCAGCCTCGAGCGGAATTCATCGCGCCTCGGACGCTTTGAAAATGTTGATGGTCGGAGCGGATGTCACCACCCTCTGCTCCACGCTCATTCGGCATGGCGTGCGGCAAATCAATCTGATCGAACGCGACATGGTCACCTGGATGCACGAGCATGAATATGAATCCATCCACCAGCTCAAGGGGAGCCTGAGTCAGAAAAACTGCCCGGACCCGGCCGCCTTCGAGCGCGCCCAATACATGCGGGCCATTTCCAGCTATTACGTGTCCCCGGCCTGACCGGCGGATGCCTCGCGGTCCAAGCTCATTTGCGTGGGTCGGTCCGATCCCAAAACCCCGCCCAGCCAACCGATATTCGGCAGGCTGGTAGGGCTACTCCGGCCCACAACTTCCTAATTTCAGCCGTCGCTCAAATCAATCCCACGCCCATGGCTGATTACTTTCCCTGCCTCCCCTCCCCCGCCCAATCCACTCCTAAAAAAGTTCAAACGAGTAGTTGACTGTTTAGTCCAATATGATAGAGTTGCCGTGTGATTCGGAAATGGTTCGAATCCATTTAAGCTTTTTGAAAGATATCAACTATGGGCCGTGTGAGTGATGCCAAAGTCAGATTGATGGATGCCGTGCTGGAGTTGCTCTGGACGGGGTCCTATGGCAGTACCACGATTGACCATATTTGCGAGCGGGCGGGGGTGAAAAAGGGCAGTTTTTATTACTTCTTCAACTCCAAAGCCGACGTGGCCGTGGCCGCGCTCGACACAAGTTTTCAAGCCCGGCGCGTGGAACTGGATGCCATGTTCTCCCCGTCGGTGCCGCCGATGGAACGAATTCGCAAGTATTGCGAATTTGGTTACCTCCTTCAGGTGGAAATGAAGGCTAAATTCGGGTATGTGCTCGGATGTCCGCTGTTTACTCTGGGCGCGGAGGTCTGCACGCAAGAGCAGGCCGTGGGGGCCAAGATCCAAGAGATATTAGAGTACAAGGCGCGCTATTTCGAGACCGCCATCCGCGATGGTCATGCCGCGGGCGTGTTTCACGCCCCGGATGCCGCTGCCAAAGCCCGGGTCGTCCGGGCTTATATCGAGGGTTTGCTGACCCAGGCACGCATCCAGAACGATTTGGAAATTTTACGGGAGATGTCGGAAGGCGTGTTTGCCATGCTCGGGGTCAGGTCCGTGAGCGCCGTGGCCATTTAATTTTTTTTATACAAAATTACTTTACTAAATAGACAACTACTACAAGCAGAGGTGATATGAATACAAATCTTAACAAGTTAGATGACTACCGCGAACCCCCCCGGCCCACCCCCGCCACCGTGCGCGGCTGCGCCCGGCTGACCGCCCAATTAGAGGCGGCGAAAAATGCCGTTGCCGCAGAATTCCGCGGTCAGCTCGGCGGCCATCCCACGATCTTGCGCCAGGCCTTGAGCGAGGCGGAAGCCCTGGCGTGGGAAACGCATTATCCCCACCTGGTCTTTGCCACCCTCGCCATGGAAAAAGCCCAGGCGGCGCTGACTTGGGAGAACCGCCAGCAATTATTAACGCGCCACCGGTCCGCCCCAACCGCGCCGGCCGCCGCCCCCCTCGAACATGTTTAACCATCCTTTTAATAAAACCCAGCAACACCCTCTACCGTATGAACGTACCCGCCTTTCGCTTCGGCATTTCCACTTTAACTCTGGCCGCCCTCGCCCTGATCACCGGCTGCTCCCCGCAGCCAGCGGCCCCATCCGCCCCGCCCGCCCCAGCCGTGACGGTGGCACCGGTCTCGCAGAAGGAGATCGTGGAATGGCATGATTTCACCGGGCGCACGGAACCCGTGCAATCCGTGGAAATCCGCCCGCGCGCATCCGGCTACATCACCGAGGCGCGCTTTCAATCCGGGCAACTCGTCAAACAAGGCGACGTGCTCTTTGTGATTGATCCACGGGATAACCAGGCGGTTTATGACCAGCGCAAAGCCGAGTTCGACCAGGCGCGCCGCGTAAATGAACGGACCGCCCAGTTGCTGGCCAACAAAGCCATTTCCACCGAGGATGCCGATGCGCGCACGGCCCAGTTTGAGGAGGCCCAGGCCGCGTTGGAAACCGCCCGCTTAAATCTGGAGTATACCCAGGTGCGCGCCCCCATTGACGGCCGGGTGAGCCGGGCCTTGCTCACCCCGGGCAACTATGTGAGCGGGGTGGCCGGCAGCGCCTCGTTGCTCACCACCCTGGTTTCCGTCAATCCCGTTTATGTCTACGCCGATCTGGACGAGGCCTCGCTGCTGAAATTTAACGAACTGGTCTACGCGAAAAAACTGGGCACCAGCCCGGACGGCCGTGTCCCGGTGGAATTGCAACTCGGGGACGAAACCGACTACCCCCATGCCGGTTTTATTGAATCCTTCGACAACCGGGTGGACCCCGAAACCGGCAGTATTCTGGTACGCGCGGTGTTCCCCAATGAGGACGGACATATTCTACCCGGTTTGTTTGCCCGCCTCCGGCTGCCCTTGAGCGAGCGCCATGCAGCCTTGCTCGTGAATGAAAGCGCCATCGGCACCGATCAGGCCGATAAATTCGTCCTCACGCTGTCTGCCACCAACACCGTGCAATACCGCCCCGTGAAACTCGGGCCCCTGGTCGACGGCCAGCGGGTCATCCTTGCCGGCCTGTCGGCCGGCGAAAAGGTGGTGGTCAATGGCATGGCCCGGGTGCGTCCCGGCATGCCGGTGACTCCCGAAACGGCCACCGCCGCCATCCCGGCGGTAACCACCACGGCCAAGCGCTAAGGCTCATCCCCCAGTCATTATGAATTTCTCGGATTTTTTCATCCGGCGGCCGATTTTTGCCGGTGTGCTGTCCATTGCCGTATTCATCATCGGCCTGCTGGCGATGTTTAAACTGCCCATCGCCGAATATCCCGAGGTGGTCCCGCCCACCATCGTGGTGCGCGCCACCTACCCGGGGGCCAACCCCAAAACGATCGCGGAAACGGTGGCCTCCCCCCTGGAACAGGCCATCAATGGGGTGGAAGGCTCTCTTTACATCTTTTCCCAGGCCACCGGGGACGGCGTGCTCACCACGACCGTGACCTTCAAGCTCGGCACCAACCCCGACGAGGCCCAGGTGCAGGTGCAAAACCGCGTGGCCCAGGCCCTGCCCAAGCTCCCCGAGGAAGTGCGCACGCTGGGGGTCACGACCACCAAACAATCGCCGGACCTCACCATGGTCGTCCACTTGTTCTCGCCGGATGGCCGCTACGACGACGTTTACCTGCGGAATTACGCCACCCTCCAGGTCAAGGATGCCCTGGCCCGCATCCCGGGCGCGGGCGACGTGGAACTCTTCGGCTCCGGCGATTACGCCATGCGCATCTGGTTGAACCCCGACAAAATTGCGGCGCGCAATCTCACCGCCAGCGATGTGGTGAATGCCATTCGCGAACAAAATGTCCAGGTCGCCGCCGGCGTGGTCGGCCAGCAACCCGTGCATGACCCGGTGAATTTTGAAATGGCCGTGAACGTCAAGGGCCGCCTGATTTCCGAGGAGGAATTCGGCCAGATCGTCGTCAAAACTGGCTCCAACGGATCCAAAACCCTGCTTAAAGATGTGGCCCGCATTGAACTCGGCGCCGGTAGCTACTCGCTCCGCTCGCTGCTCAATAACAAATCGGCCGTCGCCATTCCCATCTTCCAATCCCCCGGGGCCAATGCGTTGCAATTGTCCCAAGATGTCCGCGCCAAGATGGAGGAACTGAAGAAAAACTTCCCCGAGGGCGTGGATTACTCCGTCGTTTACGATCCCACAGTGTTTGTGCGGCATTCCATCGAGGCCGTGCTGCACACCCTGGCCGAGGCCATCCTGCTGGTGGTCATTGTCGTGATCTTGTTCCTGCAAACCTGGCGGGCGGCGATCATTCCGCTCGCGGCCGTGCCGGTGTCGCTGGTCGGCACCTTCAGCGTCATGCTCTTGCTGGGCTTTAGTATTAACGCCCTCTCGCTCTTCGGCCTGGTGCTCGCCATCGGCATTGTCGTTGATGATGCCATCGTCGTGGTCGAAAACGTCGAGCGTAACATCGCCCTGGGGCTGACCTCCCTCGAAGCCGCCCGCCGGGCCATGCGCGAAGTCACGGGGCCCATTGTGGCCACCGCCCTGGTCTTGTGCGCGGTGTTCGTGCCCACCGCTTTCATTAGCGGACTCACCGGCCAGTTCTACAAGCAATTCGCCCTGACGATTGCAATTTCCACTGTGATCTCCGCGTTCAATTCCCTCACCCTGTCCCCGGCCCTCTGCGCGGTGCTGCTGCGCAATCATCATGATCCCAAAGACCGGCTCACCCGGGTGATGGATGCCTGCTTCGGCTGGTTTTTCCGGCCCTTCAACCGCGTTTTCGCCTGGGCGGGCGAACGGTATTCGAGCGGCGTTAATCAAGTGCTCCGCAAAAGCTTCGTCGCCCTCGTACTCTACGCCGGACTGGTCGTCCTCACCGGCTGGAGTTTTAACAAGGTCCCGACCGGCTTTGTACCCTCGCAGGACAAACAGTATCTCGTGGCCTTTGCCCAGTTGCCGGACGGCTCGTCCCTCGACCGGACCGAGGCCGTTATCCGCCGCATGTCGGACATTGGTTTGAAGACCCCCGGCGTGGAGGCCTCCGTGGCCTTCCCCGGCCTGAGCATCAGTGGTTTTAGTGTGGCCCCCAATGCGGGCATCGTGTTCTTCACGCTCAAACCATTTGACGAACGCACCACCCCCGACCTCAGCGGGCCCGCCATCGCCGCCGCGCTAAACCAAAAACTGTCGGTCATTCAGGACGCCTATGTCCTCGCCGTGCCGCCCCCCGCGGTGATGGGGCTGGGCACCATCGGCGGCTTCAAGCTGTATGTCGAGGACCGCGCCGACCTCGGGTACGATGCCCTCTATGCCAACTTGCAGGGCATCATCGGCAAGAGTTACCAAACGCCCGGGCTGGCCGGGGTGTTTTCCATGTTCACCGTCAACGTGCCGCAACTGGACGCCGACGTGGACCGCGTGAAGGCCAAAACCCAGGGTGTGCCGCTGGCCAACCTGTTTGAAACCCTGCAAATCTACCTGGGCTCGTTGTATGTCAATGACTTCAACCGCTTCGGCCGCACCTACGAGGTGTTTGCCCAGGCCGACGCCCCGTTCCGCGCGCATGCGGAGGACATCACCCGGCTCAAGACCCGCAATGACCAGGGCCAGATGGTCCCCCTGGGCGCCCTGGTGAAAGTCACCGAATCACACGGCCCCGATCGGGTGATGCGCTACAACGGCTATCCCGCAGCGGAGATTAACGGCGCCCCCGCGCCTGGCTACAGCTCCGGCCAGGCGGAGGCGGCGATGACCCAAGTCGTGGAAGGTTCCCTGCCCCGCGGGCTGGCTTATGAATGGACCGAGCTTACCTACCAGCGCATCCTTGCCGGCAACACGGCGGTGTATGTCTATCCCCTGTGCTTGTTGTTCGTGTTTCTCGTGCTCGCCGCGTTATATGAAAGTTTCCGGCTGCCGCTGGCCATCATCCTGATTGTGCCCATGTGCCTGCTGTTTGCCATTGCCGGCGTCTGGCTCAAACACAGCGACAATAATATTTTCACGCAGATCGGCCTGATCGTGCTCGTCGGCCTCGCGTGCAAAAACGCTATTCTCATCATTGAATTTGCCAAGCAAAAACAAGCGGAGGGCGTGCCGCCCTTGGAAGCCGCCTTGGAAGCCTGCCGCCTCCGCCTCCGGCCGATTCTCATGACCTCCATTGCTTTCATCGCCGGGGTGTTCCCGCTGGTGGTGGCCCACGGGGCCGGCGCGGAAATGCGCCAGGCCATGGGCATTGCCGTGTTCTCCGGCATGATCGGCGTGACGGTGTTCGGGCTGTTTCTCACCCCGGTATTTTATGTCACCCTGATGAATCTCGGCGCCCGCAAAAAAGCTGCCGCGACCACGCCCCCCTCCGTGCCCGCGGCCACGGGCGGGGCGGTCGTCAGCTTCTTGTTCCTGGGCCTGCTCGGCACCTCCCTCGCCACCCACGCCGGCCCGCTCACCGTGGGACCGGACTACCAGCCCCCCACCAACGCCCTGCCCGCCCACTTCAAGTCCCTCGTCCCCGGCCAGTGGCAGGAAGGCAAACCCCTCGATCAGGTGCCCAAGGGCAATTGGTGGGAAATTTTTGGGGATGCGTCGTTAAATTCCATCGAGGGCCAGGCCGTGGCCGCCAGCCCGGATTTGCAAGGCGCCCTCGCCCGGCTGGATCAGGCCCGCGCCACCGCCCGGGTTTCCCGCGCCAGCCTCTTGCCCGGCGCCAGCCTCGACCCCAGTTTCGAGCGCCAGCGTTATTCGCCCAATGCCAGCCCCAGTTTTGGCAACCTCACCGCCAGCACCTTCAGCACGCCGCTGGATTTGAGTTACGAAATCGATCTCTGGGGCCGCGTGCGCCGGGGCTTTGAAAGTGCCCATGCGGATGCCCAGGCCAGTCTGGCCACTTATTATAACACCCTGCTCAGCCTCGCGGCCAATGTCGCCCAGGATTATTTTTCCCTGCGCTCACTGGACGCCGAAATCGCCACCGTCACCCGGACCGTGGCGCTGCGCCATGAACAGGTCCAGTTGGTGCGCAGCCGCTATGAAGGGGGCATCGGCAACGAACTCGACGTCGCCCAGGCGGAAACCGAACTCGCCACCACCGAGGCCGATGCCGCCGCCCTCGCCCGCCAGCGCGACCAGTTGGAAAATGCCCTGGCCATCCTGGCCGGCCAGAACCCATCCGATTTCCATTTGCCCGCCCTGTCCGCGTCCAATCTCAACTGGCACCCCCAGCCGCCCGTCATTCCCGCCGGCCTGCCCGGCGACCTCCTGCAACGCCGCCCGGACGTGGCCGCCGCCGAACGTCAACTCGCCTCTGCCAATGCCAAAATTGGCGTCGCCCGGGCGGCCTTTTTCCCGGTGTTGACGTTGACCGGTTCGGGTGGTTTCCTAAGCGGCGACGTGGACTCTTTGTTTAATTGGAACAGCCGCACCTGGTCCGTCGGCCCCAGCCTGTCGCTGCCCCTCTTTGCCGGCGGGCGCAACCGGGCTAATGTCTCACGCTCCCAGGCGGCCTATGCCGAGGCCGTCGCCCGCTACCGCCAGTCGGTGCTCGTGGCTTTCAGCGATGTGGAGAATAGTCTCTCGGATATCCGGCACCTGACTGATCAGGCCGCCGCCCAGGAGCGGGCGGTGGATAATGCCCGGCATGCCGCCGATCTGGCCACCGATCGCTATCGTTCCGGCATCGTGGCTTACCTCACCGTGGTGGACGCCGAACGCGCCGCCCTGGAAAACGAACGGGCCAACGCCCAACTGGCCGGCCAGCGCCTGATCGCCTCCGTCCAACTCATCAAGGCCCTCGGTGGCGGCTGGCAGGCCGCCCCGGCCCTGACCCGGGCGGACGCCGCCCCCACTCCCGTTTTGTCGCCCTCCCACTGAACCCAAACTAACCAACCATTATCGAACCAATTATCATTCAATTATGAATCCTATCACCGCCCCGCAACTGCTGGAACAACTGCAATGGCGTTATGCCACCAAACAATTCGATCCGGCGCAGAAAATCAGTCCCTCCAACTGGGCCGCCCTCGAAGAATCCCTCGTGCTGACCGCCTCCTCCTTCGGCCTGCAACCCTGGAAATTTGTGGTCGTAACCGATCCGGGCCAGCGTGAAAAACTTGTGCCCGTCTCCTGGAACCAGCGCCAGGTCGCGGACGCCTCCCACCTCGTCGTGTTCGCCCTCAAGAAAAACTTCAGCGAAGCCGACGTCGCCGCCTACATCAATCGCATCGTGGAAGTGCGCGGTGTCCCCGCCGCCGCCCTGGCCCAGTATAACGACATGATGATCGGCAGCCTGTTTAAGGGCCGCGATGCCGCCGCCCGCAAGGTCTGGGCCATCAATCAAATCTACATTGCCCTCGGCAATTTCCTCACCAGCGCCGCCTTGCTGGGCATCGACACCTGCCCGATGGAAGGCATCGATCCGGCCAAATATGATGAAATCCTCGGCCTCGACGCCCTCGGCCTCGCCACCGTGGTGGTCGGAGTCGCTGGCTATCGGGCCGCGACCGACAAGTATGCCAGCTTGAAAAAAGTCCGCTTCGCCAACCCGGACGTCATCGTCACCCTCTAATTTCGTTCCAACCACCAAAACAACCACATCTCCCCAACTAATATGAGCAACCTCATCACCGGACCCGACCTCACCCAGCGCCCGCCGCGCAGCCCGCGCGTGCGCCTCGGCGGCTTTGTCATCCTGCCCCGCATGCTGGATAAATGCCGCGCCACCATTATCGGCAAAAACGGCGAGTACCACTACAACTGCCCGCTCGACCACCACTTCCTTAAATTCACCGGCATCGACGCCGACCTGCTCCAAGCCGAGGTGGCCAAGGGCTTGGGCGACGGTGAAATTCTCGAATGGATCCTGGCCAACGCCCCCATCAAAAACCAACCCTGGCAAATCCTCCAATGGAGCGCCTACCATGACCTCCGCGGACCTGATAGCGACGCCGAAACCCTCGGCTGGTTTGCCGAGACCGTCGGCAAACTGACCAAAACCCGCGAAGACATCCGCACCTGGCAGGATCTCCTCGACTTGGACGACCACGTTAGTTTCGGCGGCAAAGCCTGATGAACTCGTGAGCGATCCGGACAAATTATCCGCGCATGATGTCACGGAGCCGGCGGTTTATTACAACCGCCGGCAATTCCTCCAGACCGGCCTCCTCGCCGCCAGCGCCGTCGCCACCGGCCTGGCGTACCGTTACCTGAACCCCACGTCGACCGGCTCGGTCACCACCGCCCCGCTCGCCAACTTCGTCACCCCGGCCGCCACCACCACTGTCGATAATGGCTTCCGCGCCACCGAACCGCCCACCTCCTTCGAGAACATCACCCACTACAATAACTTTTACGAGTTCTCCACCGACAAGGAAGCCGTGGCCGCCGCCGCCGCCAAATTTGACACCCAAGGCTGGCAGGTGTCCGTCGAGGGACTGGTCAACCGTCCCCGCGTATTCGATCTGGCGGACCTTTTGAAAATCAGCCCGCCCGAGGAACGCATCTACCGCATGCGGTGTGTCGAAGGGTGGTCCATGGTAATTCCGTGGGCCGGTTATTCCCTCTCCAAACTGCTCGCCCTGGTTGAACCTCTCAGCAGTGCCCGCTATGTGGCCTTCGAGTCCCTCCTTGATCCCCAGCGCATGCCCGGCCAGCGCGGTGAAGTCCTGAACTGGCCCTACGTCGAAGGCCTGCGCCTGGATGAGGCGATGCACCCGCTCACCCTCCTGGCGAGCGGTATTTATGGCCGGGCCCTGCCCCCGCAGGACGGCGCGCCCCTCCGCCTCGTCACCCCGTGGAAATACGGCTTCAAAGGCATCAAATCCATCGTCAAAATCAAGTTGGTCGCCGAACAACCCCGCACCACGTGGAACGAAGCCGCCCCCAATGAATACGGCTTCTATGCCAATGTGAATCCCGAAGTGGACCACCCCCGCTGGAGCCAGGCCACGGAACAACCCATCGGCAAATCCGGCCGCCAGCCCACCCTCATGTTCAATGGCTATGCGGCCCAAGTGGCGCATTTATACGCCGGCCTCGACCTCCGCGCCAATTTCTGACCGGCATGAAAGCCACCGATCTGCGCTTCGCCCAATGGTTCGTGCTCGTGAATGCCGCCGTGCCCGGCGCGCTGCTCGCCTGGGATGCCGCGCACCATCGGCTCGGCGCCAACCCCGTCAATTTCGCCATCCTCACCACCGGCCTGCTCGCCCTGATTTTCCTGCTCCTGACCCTGCTCGTCACCCCGCTGCGCAGCCTCACCGGCTGGAACTGGATCAACTTTTCCCGGCGCACCCTCGGCCTCTATGCCTTTTTTTATGCGACCACGCATTTCCTCATCTTTTTCTTCCTGGATCGCGGCGGCAGCCTTGCCAGCACGCTGTCCGAAATGGTCAAACGCAACTATTTAATTGTGGGCAGCCTCGGTTTGTTCGTCATGTTACCGCTGGCCGTCACCTCCACCAACGCCATGATCAAGCGCCTCGGCGGCCAGCGCTGGCGCGCCCTGCACCGCCTCACCTACGTGGCCGCCAGCGCCGGTGTGATCCACTATTACATGCAGTCCAAGAAAGACGTCCGCCAGCCCCTCGCCTTCGCCGCCGTCCTGCTCATCCTCCTCGGCTACCGCCTGCTCGTCGCTGCTCGCAAAACACAATCCGCTCCCACCAAAGCCGCCGCTGCAAAACCCTAGTCCACCCGGTCAGCTTGACGCACCCCGGCCAATATTTTTTGAATGGCGGTGAAAAGTCACCGCTATAGGACCCGGCGACATGTCGCCGAGCCCACCAGAAATGGCTTGGTGCTTGAATATTGAATTTTCTCTGAAGTTTGGATATTGAAATTTGAAGTTTCCTCCAACTCATTTCGCCGCCGCCGCATTGGTCGTCCCTGCCGCCGGCACGAAGAGCGTCCGGTCCCGGCCATCCAAGGGATCATCCGGTAGCTGATAATCCCGCCACAGCCACCGCAGCATTTCCGGCATGATCGCCCCGCCCTGCTTGTTGGCATGCGTCCCGATGCCCCACGTGTAATTCACGTCATAATGCTTCGCTGTCAATTCCCTCACCATCCGGATGTTTTGCCGGTGCCAGTCCCAGCTCGCCCGGTACTCGCCCCCGTTCTTCCCCACTCCCCGGTTGTCGTTGCGCCCGTCCTGCAAAAAAATCCGAATCGGCTGGGCGTCATTCGTCCGGATGATGTCCGGATAACCATCGCCGCCCAAAATCCCCGTGAAACTGCCAATGGTGCTGATCACTTTGCGAAACTGATCCGGCCGGTGCCAGGCCACCGTGAACGAGCAAATCGCCCCGGAACTCGCCCCCGCCAGCGCCCGATCCTCCGGGTTCGTTGAAATATTATACTGGCGGCGAATCACCGGCAGCAACTCATCCACCGTAAACCGCGCATACCGATCATCCAGCGCATTGTACTCCACCCGCCGGTCGCCCGTGCGATCACCCCACTCGGAATCCGTCGGCTCCGCCTGGTCCGGCAGGTGCCCCGGATTCACAAACACCGCAATCGTCACCGGCATTTCCCGCCGGTAAATCAAATTATCCAACACATACGGAATCCGGTAATCCCCCTGCACATTTAAAAACGCATGACCATCCTGGAAAATCATCAGGCACGCCGGCTTGGCCGGATTATATTGCGCCGGCACATAGACCCAATAATTCCGCGTGGTATTGGTAAAGACCGAACTGGCCAGCGTGGCCGGCCCGATCACTTTCCCCTGCGGCACCCCGGGATGCGGCGCCGAATCCGGCCCCAAGGCATATACCTCATCCAACGGCCCCGCCACCAGGCCCGCCGTCGACATCCATAGACCCAATACGCAACTTATCAATTGTTTCATAAATCAAATGACTAATTTGAGCGCCTTGCCGCCCTTGGCCAAAAATTTCCCCCGCCCGGCTTACCCTTTCACCAGCCTGCGAGTGCAATAACTATTAAGACTTTCCCCCGCAGCCAGGGCTTTGGCCGCCAGCCGCCGGGGCAAGGACGGCTCCCTGCGCAAGCCGAATTCACCACTGAACCGTTTGGCGGCCAGCGGTTCCGGCAAAGGCTGGCCATCCTTCTCCCAAGTTTCCAGCCATGCCGCCACCATTTGGCACCATTCGGCCTAAACCCGGGCCTCGTCCGAACCGTGGCAACAGGGGCCGATCCGCGGCGGTGCGCTGCCGCCCCAGCAATTGTCCTCCGCGCTCCCTTCCCCAATTTTAAAATAACCGGCAGCCCGGGGCGGCGTTATGTTTTTTCATCGTTGGCTTTCCTCAATCTGCCCGCAGCGCCCACCGCCTTGCTTTCGCCCCTTACTTCCCCACCACCCGCACAAACACCCGCAGTTCCTTCACCTGAAAGCTTCCGGCATTTTTCGCAAAGGTCCAATCCGGATTCTCCCCCGTATGATTGCCAATGCCCACATCTCCCCCCGCTCCGGCATTCCAGTCATTGAGCGCAAAGATGGTTTGCCGCGCTGCATGATTGTGCACCTGCATGCTGCCATAACCATCCACCGGGTCGGACGGTTGATCACCAAAATCGAAGGTGGCCGAGGATGCATTGGGCACCTTGGCCGCATTATTTTGCCCGTAATTATTCGGCCAGAACTCAATATTGCCCCCGTCCAAACCGGTGCCCGTCACCACCCCCCTGACATTCGAGAACACATCCAGATGCGCCACGTTTTGCTGAAAGTGCGCGCCCGAGGCCATCGTGGGCACCCCGATTTGGTCCAGTGACTTCGTGAAGGCGTCCATGGACACAAACACCGATTGATACACCCCATTGGCATCCTGCAATTCCAGGCAATACGCAACCCGGTCAAACGACCCCGCGATTTTGTCCCGGTTATCCACATCCCAATGAATGTCATGCCCCATCCGGTTCAGGTCGAGATCATATACCAGCGTGTACTCCTTGCTCTCCGGCACCTGCTGCGCCAGCCAGTCACGCTTGGGCACGGTGCCCGCGCGAAACGCACCGGCGGGCAGGCCCGCGCCATTGACCAGATTCGGCTCCGCCAGCTGACTCCACGCAAACCGCATCGCCGCCGGATGCGCCACCTGCGGCGCCGAGAGCACCACCGAATCACCCTCAATCTTCGCGTCCGCCGCCACAAACCCGTCCCCTTCATCCCCGATGATTTCAAACCACTTCAGCGGCTGGCCGTCGCGGCTCTTCAACCCGCCGTCCGCATGCTCAAACTTCACTCGCAGCGTGCTGCCTTCCACGGTAATGCCTTGCAAGGTCGGACCGGAATCCACCACCCCCGCCTGGCCATACGTCCGCGCCAGCGCGAGCAGTGCGAGCCGGCGGCCGACCTCCTGCTTGTTCCGCGGATGAATATCGCCCAAATTCCCAATGTCATTAATCACCGCCATGCCCGCCTGCGGAATCATCCGGGCCGCCGCCGCCTGCCCTTCCCAAATTTCCGCCAGGCGCGCCGCCTCCCCGCCATAATTAAACGGGGCCAGTTGGGCGAAATAAAAGGCAAAATCCCCCTCGTTCCACACCTGCCGCCAGCCCCCAACCAGGGCCTTCATCTTTTCCGCATACAGCATGCCCTCGCCCAGGTTCGCTTCCCCCTGGTACCAAATCGCCCCGCGCAGCCCAAACGGATGCAGCGGATAAATCATCCCGTTATACAGTGCCGTGGAATGCTGCACGTCATGCGGCGGCAGCAAGTCGGACGGAAAAACCGGCATCGCCGGCGCCAGGCTGCCGTCATTCAGGGCCGCGTGGGCCGCGGTCAGCCAGGTCTCCGTCGCGCCCAAAAACTGCTGCAATCGCTGCTTGTGCTCGGCCGTGTGCGGATCCCCCAGTTTCACCGCGTTATTCAAGCCAGCCAAAGCCGGCACTGCCGCGAACCCTTCCGGCGGCGTCCATGATTCTATCCGCGTGCCGCCCCAGGTCGCATCCATCAAACCCACCGGCACCTTTAACCTCTGGTGCAATTCCCGGCCAAAAAAATAACCCGCCGCCGTAAACCCATTCCAACCACCCTGCGCAATAGTCTCCGGCGAACAAGTCTTCCAGTTCGCCGCCTGATTCGTCTGGGCCTGGGGCAACCACAGCTTGGGCACCTTCAAGAGCCGGATCTCCGGGAAATTCGCCGCGGCAATCTCCTGCGCACCATTATTCGCCATGCCCACCCCCAACTCCATGTTGGACTGCCCCGAGCACAACCACACCTCGCCGATCAATATATCCTGCACCACCCGTGTGGTGGACCCCGCCACCGTCAGCGTTTGCGGCGTGCTATTGGCCGGCCAGGCCGCCAGTTTGACCAGCCACCGCCCGTCCGGCCCCGCCACCGTGGCATAATCCTGCCCGGCAAAGGACACCGTAACCTTCGTGCCCGGCGTGTCCCAGCCCCAAATCGGATCCGCCTGCTGCTGCTGCAACACCATGTGGTCGCTAATGACCCCGGGCAATGAAAGTTCCGCCCGCAACGCGGGCACCAGCGCCAGTCCCAGCGCGAGGCATAATCCAATTTTATTCATAAAAACCGGGCGGGCTGATTGCAACGCGGACCATGTGTCGTTTGGCATAAATCACAAATTAAATGGGCACGCGCCACTGTAATGGAGCCTCCCCCCCCAACCCAAGCACGAATTCAAAAGAACTCCCGCGACGCGTTCCCGTCAATGAACAGACCCCGCCGCGAGCGAGGGTAAGACCCCATGGCGGCAGCGGTCCTGCCGGTTCAAGCTGCGCATCTTAATAATCATCTCCAATCGATTGTTACAACCAATTAATCATTATGCCCATACTCATCTCCGCCCTGGTGTCCGCCCTCCTGTTTTTTTGGTTTGATCGTTCGTCCCGTTGGGTAAGGAACCGGCGCGCCGCCACTGCGGCGGGCCACTGGTTTGGCCAGCTGGCCGGGCTCATGGGCGTGCTCTTGCTTTTGTCCGCCGCGCCGACCGCGCGGGCCGACCAGAGTCCGCCCGGGTGCACGGGGAGCGGTTTGGGGATTCTGCTGTACACGGGTTCCGCCGATGTGCACGTGGGCGACACGCTGGAATACAGCGCCACCGTCTTCAACGGCACCGGGGTTGGCCCGGTGGTGTGTGATGCCACCGCCATTCAAGCCTT
>CAIZWI010000225.1 GCA_903936645.1 uncultured Verrucomicrobia subdivision 3 bacterium | reverse complement strand
TGGACCGCAGTTGCCCGGGCCTTTTTTGCAGGCTGGTTTTCGGCCTGGGTTTGGCATTATCCCATGGTTGCCCCCAACTGCGGAATGTGGCCACAAACCTAGGTTGACCTCGCCCATTTCAATCCACTCGCCAAACGCTGGCAGATGGTTACTTTATCGCCATGAACATTTTCGCCATCTGCCGCCCGGCCCTTTGCCTCACCCTGATACTGGCCATTGCCAGGCTGGTGGCGGCCGCCGAACCCACCAGTTTGTTCCCGGCCAAAGTCAGGCGCGTGGTGTTTCTCGGCGATAGCATCACGTATGCCGGCCAATATGTGGAGGACATTGCCGCTTATCAGCGAACCCGGTTTCCCGATGCACCCGTGGATATCATCAATGTTGGCTTGCCCAGTGAGACGGCTTCAGGACTCTCTGAACCAGGCCATGCCGGCGGGAAATTCCCGCGCCCCGATTTACACGAACGGCTGGCGCGGGTGCTGGCCAAAACCAAGCCGGATCTCGTCTTTGCGTGCTACGGCATGAATGATGGAATTTATATGCCTTTGGATGAGGCCCGCTTCAAGGCTTATCGCGATGGTATTAATTGGCTGCACGCCCAGGTCGAGCAGTCCGGGGCGGTAATTATCCATGTAACGCCCCCGGTTTTTGACGAAGTGAAAGGCGGTCATGCTGGCTATGACACGGTGCTTGCGGTTTATGCGGATTGGTTGATGAGCCAGCGGACCAATGGCTGGGATGTAGTAGATTTGCACACCCCCATGCGCACTTACCTAAACCACCGGCGGGCCTGGGACCCAGCCTACTCGCTGGCCAAAGACGGTGTCCACCCCGGGGAATTTGGCCACTGGCTGATGGCCCAAGCCATTCTGGATCACTTGGGGGTGCTGGAGGCAAGCAGTGCCGGGAGCATCGGCCTGTTGCTGGCTCCCTGGCCACGGGGTCGTGAAATCCTCAACCAGGAACAGGCAAACCAGCGCATGTGGAAAGATGCCTGGCTGACCGCCATTGGCCACAAACGTCCTGGTATGAACCGCGGCGTGCCCATCGAAATCAACCCCCAAACCGGCGCGGCCCGCTTATTAAACAACTGAATGACGGCCTCAGCGCTAGTTTTAGTTTGCCGCCCGGCGGTTGATAAGTTCACCAGGTGGCCCACCACCCACCGCCAAAAAAAACTCGGTTGCTCGGCCGCTTCAAACAACGGCAGCTTGCCCCGATGACCGCCTCAGTCTATCGCTTTTGATGCGCGCCGGAGTCAAAACCTTGGAACCCACCGGCTCGCAGCTAATCAATTTCAAACGCCTCCGATCGGCCATAATCTGCGGCTCCGCCGCCACACAATCCAAAGTCTGCTCCACCAGGCGTGCCAGGTGCACCGGCAGTGTTTTCAGCCGGTAATGCGTCCATTTCCCATCCGCCCGGGCCTCCACCAGGCCGGCTTTCCGCAAATACGCCAGATGTCGCGATACTTTGGGCTGGTTGGTTTGCAACCCCCCTTGCAACTGGCAAACGCAAATCTCGCCGCCCCGGAGCAAACTTAGCAGGCGCAGGCGGTTTTCATCGGCCAGGGCCGCATGGAACAAAACAAGGTTTTGCATGACTTACAAATACGCATTGACATATCTGATGGCAAGGCCGAAGATAAATACGGATTAACGTATGCGTCCTCTCTTGAAAAAACTCCATGCCGAGTTTATCGGCACTTTCGCCCTCGTCTTTGCCGGCACGGGAGCCGTTGTCATTAATGATGTGAGTGCCGGCAGCATTACCCATGTCGGGATTGCCATCACCTTCGGGCTGGTGGTGCTGGCTATGATTTATGCGGTGGGGGATATTTCGGGCGCGCATTTTAACCCCGCCGTGACCAGTGCCTTTTGGCTTGCCGGCCGGCTGCCCGGCCGCACGGTAATACCCTATATGCTGAGCCAGGCTTTGGGTGCCCTGACCGCCAGCACGGTCCTGCATTTTCTCTTTCCCGCACACCCCGCCCTGGGCGCCACCTTGCCCGCCGGCACCGATGCCCAATCGTTTGTGCTCGAATTGATTTTAACTTTTATTCTGATGTTCGTCATTTTGAATGTATCCACCGGAGCGAAGGAAAAGGGAATCACGGCGGGAATTGCCGTGGGTGCGGTCATCGGCTTGGAGGCCATGTTCGCCGGCAGCATTTGCGGGGCCTCCATGAACCCCGTCCGGTCCCTCGCACCCGCCTTGATTTCCGGACACTTAGAGCATCTCTGGATTTACCTGACCGCCCCATTCGCCGGTGCCTGGCTGGCCATCCTGGCCTGTCGCGGCTGCCAGGACGCAACGTGCTGCCCCCTGCCCGGCAATCATCAACGTTGAAATTTGGCTGCTAACATACAACAAACCTTGACTCCCCACCAACCTCCCATGAACACCATCAAACCAACGGTATTAATTCTCTGCACCGGCAACTCCTGTCGCAGCCACCTCGCCGAGGGAATTCTCCGGGCAACCGCCGGGGACATACTCAATGTCCAGAGTGCTGGCTCCAAACCGGCCGGCTACGTCCATCCGCTCGCCATCCAGGTGATGCAAGAAATCGGCATTGATATCTCCGCCCATCACTCCAAGCATATGAATGAATTCTTGTCGCAGCCAATTGAAACGGTTATCACCGTTTGCGGTAATGCCGATCAGGCCTGTCCCCTGTTCCCGGGCCAGCTTAACCGCCATCATTGGGGATTTTTTGATCCGGCCCACGCCACCGGCACCGACGAGGAAAAACTGGCCGTATTCCGTCGCGTGCGGGACGAAATCAAAATGGTGTTCACGGCCTACGCCGACGGCCGCCGCGATCAGGCCAAAATGGTCAAAAGCTTATGATTCCCACCCCGCAAACGCTTCAGGTTTTTGATCCGGCCATGTGCTGTTCCACCGGCCTCTGCGGACCGGAAGTTGACCCCCAGTTGGTGCAATTCGCCGCCGATCTGGACTGGCTCAAATCGCAAGGGGTGATTGTTCAGCGGCACAACTTGTCCCAGAATGCCGCCGCATTTGTCCAAAATGAAATCGTGAAAGCCGCGCTGGCAATGCGCGGTGAGCACGCATTGCCCGTCTTGCTGGCCAATGGCAAAGTATCAACGACCGGATCCTATCCCAACCGCGCCGCCCTCGCTGCGCTGTTCAAATTACCCACCCCGGTCTCAACGGAGCCTGCCCCATCAAGTTGTTGCTGCGGTGGCGCTTGCTAAACCCGCATGACTATCCTCCCCGAACCGACCCTGGCCCGCCTGCTGGCATCACCCACGCGGTTCCTGTTTTTCACGGGCAAAGGCGGGGTGGGCAAAACTTCCCTCGCCTGTGCGTCGGCGATTCATCTCGCGGACACCGGCCAGCGTGTCCTTCTGGTGAGTACCGACCCGGCCTCAAATTTGGATGAAGTCTTGGGGGTGCCGCTGACGGCCACGCCCACAGCAATTGTGAGTGTGCCCCGGCTGGCGGCCCTGAATATTGATCCCGTTGCCGCGGCGGCGGCGTATCGTGAAAAACTGGTGGGCCCCTATCGCGGGCAACTCCCCGAAACCGTTTTGCGCAGCATGGAGGAGCAACTTTCCGGTGCGTGCACCATGGAAATTGCCGCTTTTAATGAATTCGCGAAACTATTAGGCGATCCGGTGGCCACTGCTGGTTATGACCAGGTAGTTTTCGACACTGCCCCCACCGGCCACACCCTGCGCTTGCTCTCCCTGCCCGGCGCCTGGACCAGCTTTTTGTCCAACCGCACCAGCGGCACTTCCTGTCTTGGCCCATTGGCTGGGCTGGATCAAGCGCGGGGTATTTACGACCAGGCCGTGGCCGCCCTCGCGGACGGGGCGCGGACCACCCTGGTGCTGGTGAGCCGGGCCCAACGGGCCGCGCTGGCAGAGGCGGAACGAACCAGCCAGGAATTAGCGGCCATCGGTATTCGCCATCAACAACTGATTCTCAACGGCCTGTTTCATGCCACCGGCGCCGACCCGGTCGCCCTTGCACTGGAACGCCGGGGCGACGAGGCCTTGCATGCCGCCGGGGCGTTCCTGACCCAAATGCGCGTGGCCAAAGTTCCGCTGCGGCCCCACAACCTCGTGGGCATCCCGGCGTTGCGGGCCCTGGTAACCGCGGATTACTTCCCATCGGCAATCCCGCCCGAAGCGGACGGGTTGCCGCCCCTGACCGCAACCGAATCGCTAGGGCGCTTGGTGGATCGACTCGCGGCAGCCGGCTGCGGGGTCATCATGACCATGGGCAAAGGCGGGGTGGG
>CAIZWI010000224.1 GCA_903936645.1 uncultured Verrucomicrobia subdivision 3 bacterium | reverse complement strand
GCTCGCTTGATCCCCGGTGCCGTGGATGTAGATGTAGCGCGAGTGGCTGTCCACCGTGCCGCCCCGGTTAAAACCCGGGTCCATCCCATCCAGCCAAAGAATGCGCGTCGTGATCTTGCCATCCGCATACCGGGGCTCGGAAGTATGGCCCACCACTTCCCGGGATTTGAACACCGTGCCGGCCCGCTCGCCCGCGCCAATTTTTTCCGCAATCCGATGCAATCCCAGCGGCGTGCAATTGGAACCCTCCGTCTGGCCAATGCCATAACGGGACGTGGAACAGCGATACTGGCTGTCATACTCGCCGTCCACATAGAGGGCGGCCCTTTGCGAGGATATTTGAATCACGAAAACCTGCGGCGTCGGGGTCAGCTTCAGCCGTTCGCAGGCCTTCAAGCAGGCGGCGGGCAGTCGCTCCGGAAATGGAATTGTTGGCTTCATCGGATTCAGATAGCGATGGCTGACACAACCCGTGACTGCCAGCATCAACCACATCACCGGCACTAATATGAATCTTTTGTGCATCCGGTCAATTCATTTGACCAGCGCCTTCACCAAAACTTTCGATTTGCGGCCGCTTTGCTCATATTTTTCCCGGCGGATGGGCGGCAAGTTGTCCGGCGTGCCCTCCGTAAAACCGCCTTTGGACTGAAAATAGGTGAACGCCTGCGTGGAAAGCGTGATCAATTCCCCCAGGCCCAGCTCCCGCGCCTTGTTTTCCACAAATTGAATCAGCTTCCGGCCAATCCCCTGGTTTTCATGGGAGGCACTGACATACAAAAAGGCCAGTTCCCCCTGCTTTTGCTCCGGATACACGTGGAGCGCCACACAAGCCACCGGATTTTTATCAATTTCGAAGATATAATAATCGGAAAGCTGTTTCTCAATAGCCGGCCGGGAACGTCTCATCAGTTCCTCGCTGGCCATGCTGCTCTTCGTCAGATTCAGAATACTGCGGATGTCCTTTTTCAGCGCCCGCCGGATTTGCTGGAATTCGTTCGCATAGATGAGCGTGCCAATGCCCTCGTTGGTGAACACTTCCGCCAGCAACCCCTCGTCCACACACCCGTTAATCACATGCACCCGGGGCACGCCCGCCTTGCAGGCCGCCACCGCATGCACGGCTTTGGACAATAAATCGGGATGCACATCCGCCTTTTGCATCGCCAGCACGGATTCCAAATCCGTCAGCGGCATTTGCCGGATCACCGCATCCCGCACCCGGATGCCATCCTGCGAGGTAATAAACATCAGTTTGGTGGCCTTCAGGGCCTCGGCCACCGCCACCGCCACGCCGTCGGAATTCACCCGGTAGGTCCGGCCATCCCCGTCAAAACCCAGGGGCGGCAGCACCGGCACAATCCCGTTATCCATCAGTTTTTGCAGAAACTCCACATCCACCCGCTCCACCTTGCCCGTGAATTGATGGTCCACTCCCTGCAAAATCCCCACCGGATGGGCAATGATCGCATTCGTCGAGGCGGCCCGCAGGTCATTCGTCGACAAACCCTCAATAATTTCGTGGGTCAACCGGTTGGCCGCCGTGAGCGCCAGCTTCAACGTGGCCTCATCGGTGATGCCCGTGCCGTCAAAATCCGTGGCCGGAATCCGTTGCTCCGTCGCCAGCGATTTGATCTGCGCCGACGCCCCGTGCACCAGCACCACGCGAATGTTCAGCGAGCGCAGCACCGCAATGTCCAGCAGCAGGTTGGGAAAGTTTTCGTCGGTCACAACGGCCCCGTCAATCGCGAGAATAAAGGTTTTCTCGCGATAACGCGGTATGTATTGCAGGATGCCCCGCAGATCGGTCGGTTTCACTGTGGGGCGAGCATAAAGACGTTCCGCGCGAAATCAATGGGATTTATGAGCGGCCGGACGGAAAGCTCCCGGCCCCCCACCGCCCCTCCCGGGAGAAACCTTTCCTTTCACAACCCAAATCCACCGTTTGCCCGCCAATTATATATCATGCAGGATTTTGGGAGGAAAGGCCGCCCGGAGGGCGTTCAGCACCGCCAGAACGTCGATGACTTCCTGGGCGATCGCCCCCGTAACGGGATCTAAATGGCCGGTGGCCGCAAAGGCCATGCCGATGACACTGAGGACCATGCCCCCAATCGCGCTTTGCAGGGCAATAACCCGCATCCGGCGGCTGATATGCATGAACTCATCCACTTTCTCCAGGGAATTATCCATGATGACCACTCCGGCGGCTTCGGCGGTGACGTCGCTGTTCTGGCCGATGGCCATGCCCACGGTGGCCGCCAGCATGGCCGGGGCGTCGTTGATGCCGTCGCCGACGTAGAGGGTTTTGGCTTTGGCGGTCTCGGCCCGGACGATGGCGAGTTTTTCCTCGGGGCTTTTCTGGGCGTAAATTTCGGTGATGCCCACCTGATCGGCCAGGTATTTGACCTCGGACTCACGATCGCCGGAAACAATCATCACGTGGGCGAATTGGTGCCGGGGGCCCAAATGGTGGATGAAGGACCGGCTCTCGGCCCGGGGAGCGTCGCGAAAGCG
This sequence comes from uncultured Verrucomicrobia subdivision 3 bacterium, assembly GCA_903936645.1. Classification (GTDB taxonomy): domain Bacteria; phylum Verrucomicrobiota; class Verrucomicrobiia; order Limisphaerales; family UBA11358; genus UBA11358. The sequence goes on along the minus strand of CAIZWI010000224.1, from coordinate 5,030 downwards.
CAAGGCCGCCGCAAAATGGCCGTCAATCGCCACCACACATTCCAGTCCGCCAGCCAGGGGCGGCAGATGTTCGGCCCCCGGAAGCTGCTGGCTGAGGAGTTTGTTACGGCTGGTGATTTGAACATGGTGGCCGGCGATGGTCCCACGCAGGCCTTCTCCGGGCCTTTCGCTGACTTCCGTGGCGGCGGGCAGGGTCAGGCCGCCAGCCTGGGCAGCGGCGAGAATGGCCCGGGCCAAGGGATGTTTGGAGTACCGCTCCAGACTGGCCACCAGGGTCAGGACTTCGGGTTGGGTGAAGGCGGGCGCCAGCAATTGTTCCGTCAGCGTGGGTTCGCCATAGGTCAGCGTGCCCGTTTTGTCGAAAATAGCGGTCCGGCACGTGGCAATTTGTTCCAGCACCACGGGACTTTTGACAATGATGGCCCGCCGCGCACAAAGGGAAATGGAACCAATAATGGCAATGGGGATGGCCAGCAGCAGCGGACAGGGGGTGGCAATGACCAGGACGGCCAGAAAGCGCACCGACTCGCCACTCAGCGACCAGGCCAGCAGGGCCACTGTAAGGGCCACCGGGGTGTAAATGGCACCCAGGCGGTCGCCCAAACGCTGCAACTGCGGGCGTTTGGTCTCCGATTCTCGCATCACTTCCATGATTTTGGCATAACGCGAATCCGCCGCGCGCTGGGTCGTGCGCACCGTCAGCACCGATTCACCGTTTATCGCACCGGAAATCACCGTGGAACCGGAGGTCTTCGTAATTTGGAACGGTTCGCCCGTGAGATAGGATTCATCCATGGCCCCATGCCCCTCGATAACCACGCCATCCGCCGGGCAAATCTCGTGGGGAAAAATGACGAGCGTATCTCCCACCGCAATGTCCGCCAGCGCGACCTCCTCCGTTTTCAGGGAGGTTTTGCGATGGGCCACGGAAGGCATCCGCCTGGCCAGTGCCGCCAGCACGGACGAGGCGCTGCGCAAGGCGTAGCTCTCCAAGGCTTCGCCGCCAGACAGCATCAGGACGATGATGGCACCCGCCAGGTATTCGCCGAGGAGCAGCGAGGTGATGATGGAAATGCCGCCCAGCAGATCGGAACCAAATTGCCGTTTCCAAAGTTTGCCCCCTAATTCGTAAAGCAGCGGCAGCCCCCCCAATCCCAACGCCGCGAGCAAGGGAATCTGGGCGGTCGCCGGCGGAACGTGGAGCCCAAAACGCAAGCCCAGATGCACCAAGATGGCCAGGCTGGCAAATGCCGCAATAACGGTGGACTTGCGCTGCCCTAGCGTTACCAGCGAATACCAGGCCCGCGCGGGAGATGCCGCGCCAGGTTGGCCTGCACCTCCCGGACGGTTGACGGGCGGGGCGGGTTTTTCAAGCGGGTTGCGCATGGCGATGAACTTTGCAAGCTGGATTGGGTCGATGGCGTGTCATTTCCAACCCAAAGTTGAACCGGCCGGCCGGGTCGTGACAATGGGGTGTTTTCCCACCCAGGATAAAATAAATCGAACACGGCCGCCGGGTGCCTGTCCAAACCAGTGGTTACGAATTAACCCATTATCGATTTATGACTCCGCAAAACTTTCACGCGCTGCAAACCTCGCTGCTCACCCTGCCGGTGGCCATGGTGTATACCCGGCACTTACTCCGAAGCCATCGTCCGCTGGCCACGGCCCAGCCGTGCTTGCTGCAGGCGCAGCGCCAACTCATTCGGTGGCGGGCCAACTCGCTGACCGAAACACTTAAAAACGTTCACGGCTATGACCATCACGGGATCAATGAGTGAGCGTGGCCAATGCGACTGTAATCTCTGCGCCTGAAGCCGCGCGCGCTCCCGTCGCCGTGCAACTTTCCCGTGGCGGCCGTATGGCTTGCGTCCACGGGGTCAAATGCCGCAAAAACCCCTGCGTCGCATAGCCACGCATGATTCCAAGCATGAATACAGCCGGGTAACTGGGGACAGGAGTGGCGTGCCTGCCTGGTTTTGTGGGCGGTTTCTGAAATTGCCATTGGCTTTGCCTGCGAGCGGCGCTGATCTAATCATCAACCATGAATGAACGGGAACTACGGTTAGCCCGCCTGCGCGAGCAAGGCGGTGAGGGAACCGTCTCCGGTGGGCCACGCTGGTTTGCCGGTCATTGTTCCGGGACTGCCTTGGCCGGGAAAGCCTCACTGGCAGGGTGTGTTTTTATGCTTTGCTCCGTGCCCACATACAGCAATGTTTTTCTGGAGCCAGGCACGCAAGATAAGTATGCGCAACGCCTGGATGCACCATTCTCCTTGGCCGGCGGGGAGTATCGTGTTTTCGCCACGTTTAAAATTCGGGCGTGGAAGATTATATCGCCAGAGGGTAAAACGATCCGAACTGAACCATGTCTGCAGCCCGCGAAGCCAGCCAGCTCTTCCGGTGAGACACGTCAGTTTGAATTACATGACGTTGAATCCACGGCCGTGCCCATTCAACTTGCCATTTAAAAACCGTTGGGGCTGGGCGGAAACGGCGGGCGAGAAACGATTTTTGGCAGTGCCTCCGGAAATTATTAGGGTTTTAATGTTGAGGTGGTCCCGCAATCCAGGATCCGCCATCCAAAAAGGGGAAGTCCGCAAGGCGACCGCGCCAGGAGGCCGATCAGGCGGGCGCAACCATGGGCTGGAGGGCGGAATTCCGTGGGGCTTCAAGCGGCAGGAAGGCCGGGGAAAGGGAGCTGGGCTGGCAATCCATCGGCAATTTACCGGTCCCAGTGATGGCAAGTTTACCACCAGCGGATTTTATTCATGGCGCAACGCATCAATGGGGTTTAACCGCGCGGCACGCCGTGCAGGCGTATAACCAAACAACACCCCCACGGCCGCGGAGAACAAAAAGGCAATCACGTTGATTTGCAGATTAAAGTTAAAGGGCACCTGGATGATTTTGGCGAGGCCGGCACAGAGGCCAAAGGCGAGCAGGATGCCGGCCAGGCCGCCGACACATGAGAGCGTCACGGCCTCGACGAGAAATTGCAACAGCACCTCGCGCGCGGTCGCGCCAATGGCCAGGCGGATGCCGATCTCGCGGGTGCGCTCGGTCACGGACACCAGCATGATATTCATGATGCCGATGCCACCGACCAGCAGGGACACCCCGGCCACGGCCGCCAGCAGCATGGTCATTAACTGCGTGGTCGCCCCCAGGGTTTCGGCAATCTGCCGGGTGTCAAAGATGTTAAAGTTATTATCCTGATTCGGCTGCAAATTGCGGCGCTGGCGCATGAGGGCGGTGATTTCGGTAATGAGGGCGGTGCCATCCACGCCATCTTGCGCGGAAATGGAGATCTGGTTGATGTCATGCGAGGAATTCTTCCCGATCAACCGGCGCTGGAGGGCGGAGAGGGGCATGATGATGGTGTCGTCCTGATCGCCCATGCCGGCCTGCCCTTTCGGGACCAGCAAACCGATGACTTCGCAGGCGGCCTTACCGATGCGAATTTTGACTCCCACCGGATTATCGCTGCCGAATAATTCCGTGCGCACCGTGTTGCCGATCACACAAACGGCCGCGCCGGAACGCAAGTCGGCCTCGGAAAAAAAGCGGCCCTCGGCGAGGTTCCATTTGTTGATTTGGAAATAAACCGGCGTGGTCCCGGTGATGGCGGAGAGCCGGGCATTTTGGAGATAGATGGTACTGAGGGACGCCGTGCGCACGGGGGCAGCGGCGGCGATGCCGGCGATCTGCTCGCTGATGATCGTGGCATCTTTCTCGGTGAAGTGCGGCACCCCGGCCGAGGCCGTGCGCGAACCAAAGCCCGCACCGGGACGCAAGGTCAGCAGATTGTTGCCCAGGTTGGAAATTTGCGCTTTCACCGCGAGCGTGGCGCCCTGGCCAAGGGTGACCATGGTAATGATGGCGGCGACGCCGATGAAGATGCCGAGCACGGTGAGAAACGCGCGCGTCAAATTGCGCCCAATTTCCCGGAGAGCGATGGCAAGGGCATTCCAGATCATGACATCAGGGGGTCAGGACCGGGCGACATCCGATTCAATCAGGCCATCCTTGATCAACACCGTCCGGCGGGCAAAGGTGGCCACGTGGTCATCGTGGGTGACCACCAGCACCGTGATGCCGCGATCCAGATTGAGGCGGGTCAACAACTCCATGACGTCGCCGGTGGTGACGGAATCGAGGTTGCCCGTGGGTTCGTCCGCAAACAGCGTGCTGGGTTCGGTCACAATCGCCCGCGCGATGGCCACCCGTTGCTGCTGGCCCCCGGAAAGTTCGGCCGGAGTGCTGCGCAATTTGGTGGGCAGGCCAACGGAAGTCAGGGCCGCCACGGCCTGCGCATGGCGGTCCTTGCGCGAAACACCGCGATAGAGCAAGGGCAGCTCCACGTTGTCCAGCGAACTCGTCCGCGCGAGCAGGTTGAAGCCCTGGAACACAAAGCCCAGCGCGTAACGGCGGAGCAAGGAGCGCTCATTGGTATTCAGCGTTTCCACGGCGATGCCCTGATAGTGATAACTGCCCGCCGTGGGGGTATCCAGACAGCCGAGCACATTCATCAAGGTGGATTTTCCCGAGCCGCTGGGCCCCATGATGGCCACAAATTCGCCGGCCTGGATGGTGAGGTCGATGCCCTTCAAGGCTTGGAACGCCGCGTCGCCCACGCCGTACGTCTTGGTCAGACCGCGCAGTTCAATCAGCGGGGATGCAGCGGGCGGGTTCATGGGGTCGGCGCATTCGTCCGCAGAATGACAACCATGCCCGCGGTCAGTCCCGGGCCGGAAATTTCGGTGTTACGGCCATCGCTTAAGCCGAGTTGCACGGTCATGGCCTCGGGCTGGCCGTCGCGCAACACCTAGATGCGGGCCCCGGTGGATTTTACCGGGGCATCGGCAGTCGCGGGACGCTTGCTGTTCCGGGTGGGCATGGGAATCAGGCTTTGCACGAACGATTTTTTCGCCGCGGCGGGCGCGGCCGAGGCGCTGGCCGGATTAAAACGGAGCGCGGCCGTGGGCACGAGAAAGACATTGGTGCTTTCCGCCACCCGGATATCGGCGG
>CAIZWI010000223.1 GCA_903936645.1 uncultured Verrucomicrobia subdivision 3 bacterium | reverse complement strand
CGGCGGCTTGGCACTTTCCCATTTTGAGCTGTCGCGGCCGCCTCTGCCCCCCCCAATCGCACCAAGTCGCCGGCTTGGGAGATTGCCCCACCGTTCCCCCTCGTCGACTCTCGTCGACTCTTGTCGACGCTGGTTGCGGCGGTCTAAAACAGCACAAAGCGTTATAAAACAGCAGTTTACATCAAATTCAGGAAAAATCCCGTCAAGGCTTGTCAAGGGGTGGGGGCCGGCCTTGGCTCTCTAAAGACTCCCGAAAAATGGATTTGGGGTATCGCGTCCTTTCAGTCTGTCAGGCGAGGCAGCCCCACGCCCCTTCGGCCTGCGGAAATTGGACTTGCGACGTTGGACCTTAAATTTACAGGGCGGGTTTTAAGTCCTCCCAGCGGACGGTCCAGGAACCGTCGGCGGGGAAGCCAGGGGCGGGGCGCTTGGGGGCGCCGTCCCAGCCGGCGGCCATCATGGCGACAGCGTAGAGCAGACCACCGTTGCCGGGCAGGTAAGGCCCGGGGCCGCCGGTGCAGATACCGCGTTCATCATAGTAATTTTTGCGCGAGGGATTGAGCAACGCTTCCACGGCCAGTTGCGGGTCGCCCACGCGGGCGGCGGCCATGGCCATCCAGGGAAAATCCCAGCCCCAGGTGCCGTCCCAATTCCACTTGCGGCCGACTTCTTCAACGGTGTTCCGGGCCTTAACCGGGTCCAGTCCCGCGAACGGGGGCAGCATGCCGGCGATGCCGATGTTATCAATATGGTCGAAGGTGCGGAGGGTGAAGGTGTCGGGCCGGTCATCGCTGAAGATATAGAGTCCGTCCTTTTCCGGCAGGGGCGCCAGCCGGCGGGCAACGGCATCCCAATGGGCTTCGCGCGGGAGGCCGAGGCGCTGACGCCACGTTTGGGCGAGTTCCAGGGCGACCTGCCAGTAACCGAGCTCGAAAACGGTGTTCCGGCGCAAGGCGCGGATGCCGCCCTCGCTGGCCGGCCAGACGGGGTCGAGGTTGTACTGGCCGGTGGCGGCGTTCAGCACGGGATAGGACGCCATGAAGTCGGCGGTGCCGCAGACAATGTCCCTCCACTTGGCCAGAGTGGCGGGGGTGGGATGCAGCCGGTACTCCAGCTCGGCGAAAAAGATGGGGTGCGGCTCTTTCCAAAGGAGCGCCATTTCGGGCGGGAAACCGTCGTTGAAGCCATCCGGGCCGGTCGACTTGGGCCACATGAGCCCCGGATAGCCGAAGTTTTCGGCAATGGCCCGGGCCACCGGGGCCACGCGGGTATAGATGCTGAGGGCCCGATCGGCCATGGCCCAACGGTCCCACAGCGCGTAATGGGCAAGATGCCACCAGATCATTTCAAAATGCCATTTGCCATCCCAGGGATCGGTGCCAGTGAGGCCGACCTCAGCGGGGGGATTGTCGCCCGCCGAGTTGACGGCGAGTTCGTATTGGGAAAGGACAATGCGCCGTTCGAGCTCGAACCAGCGGGGATCGCGGCTGCCGGACAAATCAATGGCACCGCCGGTGCTCCAGAAATGGGGCCAGTGCCGGGCGCAGGCCGCTTGGGCGGCCGCAAAGTCGGTGCGGGGAGCGCCAGCGAGCGTGCGGCCAAAGTAGCACGTAAAATCGATCGATTCGGTGCCGGCCAGCGGGATGAGGGTGAACCCGTGGGGGGATGGGGGGCCACCAATGGTCCACGTTTCATTTTCGGCGAGCCGTTTGGTTCCCCCGACACCGTTCACCCGGTATTGGATCTCCATGCGCTTGGCGAGGTGGTACGCGGGATCACCGCCCAAGGCATTGTTGGCAGTGACGGAGCCGTCCGCCTGCAGAGCGTGCGCGACTTGGGCGGTGAGATTGGTCCAGCCGCCGTCCGCAGCCCCATAGCGGGCACTCAGTATTTCCGGTTGCTGGGGAACCGGCTGGGTGATCGCAAACCCATGACCGGCGAGGGCCACGGCATAATGGGCATCATCAATGGTACGCTGGAGTTCCAGGCAGGCGGATTTTTGGCGGATAATGGTCGTCTGCTGGTGTTCGCGTGTGGAGAAATCGCCGACCCAGGCGCCGACATTTTGGGCGGGCGCGGGAAAATCGAGCCGGACCTGAAGCCGGCCATCGCGCAGCAAGGGCGACGCGACCTGCACCGCCACGGTGTCACTCGCCGGGTCGACGCAGGTCTGCACGGTCACCGTCTCGCCCAAGTACGTAAAGCGGGTGGTCAACCGGCCGGTCCACAAATCGAGGTGGCGGGAATCCACGTGAACCTCCGCCGCATTCAGCCGGTCGCCCGTCTGGCTGACGAAACCAATCCGGCCGAGGTTCAAGGGCTGGGGATTGTGGCGCTCCCATTCGTAAATCGGCGGAGGTTCGGTGGTGGTGATTCCGGTGAGGTGGCCCTTGTCCGGCGTGGCCCAAGGGTGGATGGCGTTGGTGGTGACCCCGGGCGGCAGCGGAAACCGGTGCCAGCACCAGTGGCTCATGGTGTTGCCGCCGACGGTCTCCAGGCCGGTGCCATCGGCGTTGAAGGCAAAATTGCCGTTCCCCAGGGGAATCTGGCCGGCCAGACTGGGCCAGTCGATATTGTGGCGGGCCACCAGCGCATGACGATCAATCGCCGACGACTCAGCGCCCGCCGCTGCCAGTTGGCAGCCCAATAAAAGAATCCCAGCTATGCCATTCAAACGCATCCAAAAATCAGGGCAGTGGGGTGGTGGTGGTGAAACAGATGCTCACCGGACCCAACAAACCGGATTTCGGCAAGGGCGAATTCTTGGTAAAGGGTTCGTAAGTACTCCAAGTAAAGCGGTTGGTGGCCGGCAAGGCCGCGTCGCCAATCATCCGGTTCGGCCACAAATTGGCCACGCGAATCTCCAGGGTATTGGCACCGGGTTGCAAGGCACGGGCAATATTCACTTGGAACGGAGCCTTCCACACAATACCGAGGTCCTGGCCGTTCAGGGTCACCTGGGCCATTACTTGCACATCGCCCAGGTCCAGCCAGGTTTCTGGCGATTTGCCCGTGGCTTCGGCCGCCGGTTGCCAGTCAAACGTCTTCCGATAGGTGGCGGTGCCGGAGAAAAACCTCACCCCGTCATTCGTGGAATCGCTCAAGGAAGCCAGGGAATCCAGGGTAATCTGAGCCGGTGCCCCCCATTTCGGCGGAAAGCTAACCTCCCAGGGTCCATTGAGCACCAGCGGGGCGGGCACGGCCGTGACCCTGGCGTGGAGCGAATTGCCACTGGCCGTTTTCAATTCATAATCGCCCGGCTGGTTGGCCACGAGTCGCAAGTGACCGGCCGCATCGCTGCGGAGCTCTGCCGGACGATTGGGCGCGGCCAGCGGGGCAAGGAGGCTTTTGGTGTCGGGATCCTGGCCGGTGAGGGTGAAGGGCTGGCCATCCACGGTGTAGGACACCACCAAAGTTTTCACCGTGCCGTAAGCCGGATCATCGCCCTGGGCCAGTTCCGCCACTTGAAAATCAGCGGCTTCGCGGTCGGCCATCGCCTGCAGTTTGCTTTGCACATCGCGGGTGCGCGCCGCATCGCCAGGCACACCGTAGCTGGCGCGCAGAATGTGAATAACCGGGTGCTTGGTTTCGGCCCCCACAGGTTGCCCATTCCGGGTCAAGCTGGTCACTGGTTCGAACGCCGGCGGCGGCGCGCGAAAGATCACAAATACCGAACCGCTCCCGGCCAGACGCAAGGGCACAGTCTCCCCGGCGGCGGTTTCCTCATAAACGGCCAGCGGCGAGATTTCGCCGGTTTCCGGATTCCACAATTCCGGGCGCAACCCATGCACCCGAAACGTGCAGGCAGATTCCACGGTGGCCGGTTTCGGATTGGCCACAAAATAGACCGGCTGGCCATCCACCTGCCGGTGAATCCAATTCAACTTGGTGCTGGCGGTAAAATCCGCCGGGACCTGCATCTCCGCCAGCACGGAAGCCGCGGTCCGGCCCCAAATGATCCGGCCTTTCCCCAAATGGTGTTCGGTCACCGTCCGGCCATCGCAATCCCCCCAAATTTCCTCCGCGAGCCGGGCCACCCGGGCATCGCAACCGGGGTAATCAGAAAGGCTGGGTGAGGCGCTGGGACGAGGCCCCACCACGGTGGCGCCCGCTGAAACCAAATCCCGAATTTTACTGGCCAGGGCGGGCGTCATGAGCCCATGATTGGCGGGTAACACCAACAACCGGTAACTCATGCCATCCGGCAGCACCAACCGGCCATCGCTGACACGCATCCGGGCGATCAACGCCCCCGCACTGCATTCATCAAATTTGTAACCCGCCGGTGCCGCCGGATCCGGGTTGAAATAAGTTTGGTCGGGCAATTCCGGGCGCAAATAGCAAAGGTCCGCGACGAACAGGCCCTGCCGCAGCATAAACTGGCACCGGGTGAGATATTGATGCCAGGCGGTGGACATTTCCCACCAAGTCTGGGTGCGTTCGTAGTGCAACCCCCACGGTCCCATGGTCACGCCCGGAAAGCGATCGAGATAGGGCTGGTGGGCATAACGATGGACGACAAAACGATTCACCCCCTGGGAAAACTCATAGTCCCCGAGCGCCTTGATCGTGGCGGGATGCATTTTCCACTGTTCATGGTCGCCGGCGGTAAAGGCTTCGGCCCCCACGAAATTCCGGCCCATAATGTGCGCGACCGAGGCCATCTGCCGGCACTTCGTCGCGTTTTCACCCGCCCCGGTCGCCCAGAATTCCGTCATGGGCTCATCGGCGGGCTCCGTGTACGCCGCCTCATCACCCAAGGGCAAATTATAACCTTCGATACTGAGCTGCAGGCCGTGCTGATGCGCCAACTCCGCCAGGCGGCCCACATAATTGGTGGCCAACAACTCGGCGATGGTCTGGCGAAAATCCCAAGCAAACCGCCGGGCGATGGCGGGATCGCCAATGGCAACAGGTGCAAGGCTACCGGGCCGGCCCTTGGCAGTGATTACGTTGGGCAAAAATCGCAACGGATCGTAACCCCGGCGCCGCTGAAATTCCTCCCGAAATGCCGGGGTCCAATTTTGGGAACCCACTTCCCAACTATCAATATGCGTGGTGGTCAGAGTCTCGCCGGCGAGCGGGCCCACTTCCGCGATAAGCTTGCCCATCATGTTGGTAAAATGCACATCCATGGCAGCGGCGCTAAGCTTGTCACATTCCAGACCATTCCCCCCTTTGACGGGCGGCCGGGTGGAGGAACCGGTTGAGGTATGGCCAATCCGTTGAATGATCCAATTGCCAGGGGGCACTTCCCAGGTCAACTGCCCGTTGGCGGCAAGCCGGGCGGAGAGATCCAGCACGGCATCCGGAGCGATGAACCCGTTAGTGTTGGCGGGATAGGCGAGCACGGCAATGTCCGCGTAATAATCGCCTACCTCGACTTTACTATCGAGGCTATCGCCCCCGCGTCGATGTCCATTGTCTGGCGGGGGCAACGCGGCTGTGAAATGGGCCGGGCCGGCCACAAGCACATTGGTGGCCACGAGGGTTTGCATCGACATTTCGGGCGTGATCCAGGGACCGCTGCTCCCGCACCAGCCGGGTCCGTTGGTCATGTTTATTTTCAGACCCAAGCGGTGGGCTTCTGCGACCGCAAAACCAAATAAATCCTGCCATTCTGGGTTCATGAAATCGGCCGTGCCCGGCGGCGGGGCGAACCGCTCGACCACGTCCATGATGATGACCCCGCCGATCCCCGCACGTTGCATCGCCTCCAGATCGGCCGTGATCCCAGTCTTGGTGACATTGCCGTTATTCCAAAACCAATATACCCAGGGCCGGGCGGTGGCGGGTGGATTAAGAAAGGATGAGGCGAGCTCGTCCGCCTTTACCGAGGCCAGAGAAAAGGCCAGCAGCAGGGCCATGAGGAATTTCATATGTAATTCCCAGAAAAGTCATCAATAATTGCCAACTAGTCGATAGAATTTTTGCCCAAAATTCGCGATGGTATTGGTAAACGACGTGAGTGTCTGCGTGGCCGTAAAATTTGTCAGGGTTAGCCAAGGACCGGACCCCAGGTTGGTCGTGCATTGCAGTTGGTAGCCCAAACCTATCGACAGGTTGCTGAGATTCAGGACGAATTGAGTGCGCCCAGTCAAGCAAGCCCCGCCTAAATTCGCAACCACAGTTGCTGGCGTGGGCGGGCCAAAGGCGGCCAGTTCTGTGTACCCCACCCCGCCATTCTGCTGACTGGCGGAGAAACTCCATTGGAGGTAGCGCACACCTGTCAAATTCGTAACCGTTAGCGAAGTGAATGTTCCGCCAGTGCCGTCTTTCGTCGGATAGGGCGAGGGATTGTATGCCAAGGTGGCAACGGTGGAAAAATTAGTGCCGTCGGATGAATAACTCACCAGATAATTCGCGTTCTCCCGGCCATCGTCCTGCCAGGCGGTGTAAGTATTCAAGTTGGTGATCGTATAGCCGGTGCCATTGGGTCCCGGCCCGAGATTGAAGGTGATCGCCCCACCACTGATTTCATAACTCCGGTTGGTGCTCAACGGCGTGCCAATATTGCCGTCATAGAGGGTCGTGCTGGCAATATGATTTTCCGAGGCAGCGGCCAGGCTGTTGGCCGTCACCGTGGTGCCTAGATTGGTCAACAGGTCGCCGGCGGGTAATGGCGGGAAACTGCCTCCGGCATACACGGCGTCGGTCTCGGTTACGATCAGCGGGGGCGGCGCGGTAAAAACGGGAGACGACCATTGGTAGGAGCCGGAACCAACGTTGAAGATGGCACAGCCATTGGAATTCCCCGCGTAATTGACGCCCGGTGAACCAGCGGCAGGCCGACCGCTTTCCAATATCCCAGCGGCATTGGTGGTCGGCACATAAATTTGAGCGGTGGTATTGGGTGGAATGACCACGTTCATATTGAAGGTGCCCCCAACATTGGTCCACGCAGTGGCAATGAGTCCGCGGGTGGAATGGTAGCTGGTATTGGCCCAGGTCAGTCCAGTGCCAGTGACCGGCTGAATGAGGATGGATTGGTAACCCGGGCTGGCCGGATTAATGCCGCCGACGGCACCGTATAAATACTGCCCCACCGCCCCGAAAGCATAGTGGTTGAATGAATTCATGGTCACCGCCTGAAAACCAGCGCCGGGCGTCCAGCCATCCCAACGTTCCCACATGGTGGTGGCTCCCAACGTGACTTGATAAAGCCAGGAGGGATAAGTTTTTTGCAAGAGCAAGGCGTAAGCCAGATCATCCCGTCCCGCCAGGTGCAACGCCGGCAGGAGGCGCGGCGTGCCGATAAATCCCGTCGCCAAATGCAGGCCAAATTGAGCGATGGAATTGGCAAATTGTTGTGCCACCTGGGTCCGCAAGGAGGCGGGCACCAGGTTCAGGGTGAACGCCAGGGCATAGCCCGTCTGACTGCTGCCATCCGTGAAGCTGCCGTCGGGGTTGAAAAAATTGGCAAAGCCAGCCACGATATTGCTGTGCAAAGCGGCATAGGTGGCGGCATCGGCCTGATTTCCAATGGCCGCCGCCATTTCCGCCATGGCCTGCGCGTAATACGCATAAAACGCCGTGTCCATGACCGTGGCGGTGGCCCCGCCGCCCAAATTCAGCCAGTCCCCAAAATCCCCCGGCAGGCCATTAATCACGTAATTCGAGGCATAGGCGGCATCAAACTGGCCACAGCGCTTGAGGGCGGCATAATGATCCACGATGACATTCGTATCTCCATAGGCACGATACATTTGATAAGTGCAAATCCAGGCCGCGTCCCCCCAGGCGGTGCCCCCGCTGCCCACCCCCATGTCGGGGGAAACCACGGCAATGGAACCGTCCGCATGCTGGGAATCTTCGCACAAGGTCGTGAGCTGACGGTGGAAAAATGGCTGCACATCAAAATTATACGCGGCTGTGGGCACAAAAAATTCGGTGTCACCCGTCCAGCCCATGCGCTCATCCCGCTGCGGGCAATCCGAGGGAACTTCCAAATAATTGCCTTTCTGGCCCCAAATAATATTGCTGTAAAGTTGGTTCACCAAAAGGCTGGAACAGGCGAAATACCCTGCTGGCGGGAGCGCGGAATGCACCACCACGGCCGTCACCGAACCGAGCGCGGGGGGGGTGGAAAGCCCCCGGACTTCGATATAGCGGAAACCGTGAAAGGTAAAGCGCGGCTCAAACACCGTGGTGCCATTGGTGGCGAGAATATAATAATCAGTGGCCGTGGCACCGCGCAAATTGGCGGTGTAAAGGGTACCGTTGGGATTCAGCATTTCCCCATGGCGCACGGTGATGCGCTGGCCAACTGTGCCGGTCACTGCCAGGCGCACCCACCCCACCAGATTCTGCCCAAAATCAAACGTGTAGCTACCCGCCACCGGCTGTGTAAGGTTGACGGCGGCCAGATTTTCAAAGCGCTGGCTGGGTTCAGTAACGGCCGCCTGGACTTGCAGGCCCCCATTGCCCGGAAACTGG
>CAIZWI010000222.1 GCA_903936645.1 uncultured Verrucomicrobia subdivision 3 bacterium | reverse complement strand
GAGAGCCCAATCCCCAAGCCGTTCGCCACGTAGGTTTCGATCAGATCCGTCGAACTGGCCTCAATCCCGGGAAACCAGTCCACCTTGCGCTTGTGCAATTGCTGGAGAAACAAGCGGGAGGGCGATTCCGCCGGGGGCAGGCAGATCAGCGATTCCTCGATTTTGTCCTGCGCCCACAACTCCTCGGCGGATTGGTACCGGCTGTTTTTTTCCACGAGCAACACCAGCGGCAATTCCAGCAAGCTGAGGCATTGCAGGCCCGCCGGGATTTTTTTGTCCACCAGCGTGATCGCCACATCAATTTCATCCTGTTCCAGCATGGTGGCAAACTGGGCGGGAAACCCTTCGCGAAACGACACCTTGAGCGCGGGAAACTTTTTGCGCAAGCCGCGCAGCAACTGCGGCACATGATCGCGCAGCACAATGGTGGAGGCCCCCACGCGGATATGGCGGGCCTGGCCTCCCTGCAATTCGTTGGTCAGCCTGGCCAGATTCCCAAAGAACGGGTGGATGAAGGCATACAACCGCGCACCCGCCGGGGTGAGCTCAAACGGCCGCCGCTGAAACAGCGTCACCCCGAGAAACTCCTCCAATTCTGAAACCTGCGCGCTGACCGCTGGTTGTTGGATGCCATAGGGAATATTGCGCACGGCCGGCATGATCCCGCCATGCTTGGCCACGTAATAAAACAATTCGAGATGATGAACATTCATGATGTTGAGGGATTCGGCATTCCGGTACGCGATGCGGGAGGCAGTTTATCAATTTTAACGCACTTCTATTATTTTCCCTCCTTGACCCAGGCGGCGCGTGCTATCTGGCAAAATCGGTTCAAGCCACGCAAAAAGGATTCGGTTCCTGCAATTTCCTATGCGCAGCCAAACTACAGCAGCTGCGTGTGGGTTGGCCACGCATCGGCCCACAAAATTCTCGTCCTTGGTCAAAACCTTCCATCCCCCTGCGGTGGCAAAGTTCCAAATACTACCATCATCCGAATCGCGGAGGCCAAGTGCTCTCACCGATGTCGCAGCGATGCCTCGCCCACCCAGCCACTGGGCCAAGGCCGGCGGCAGCTGCGCAGCTACCAGCAGGCGCATGATTCAAGCGGCGACGAGCACGGTATGGTCCAAATAACATGCCGCGTAAGCGATGCTCGCGCGGATATCCTCAACCTCAAGATCGGGGAAATCCGCCAGGATTTCCTCTTGGGTCGCCCCCCCGGCCAGTAAGTCGAGCACATCTTTGACCCGGATGCGCATGCCCCGGATGCACGGGCGGCCGCCACACTGGTTGGGATTGATCGTGATGCGGGTGATTGGGTTCATGGTAAAAAGCAAACTTCGCTCATGGATTCATCATACCACACCGTGCCATTGAGGCAAACGATGCTCCGCCTAGTTTTATCAATTCACTGTCCGGGCGCAAGTGGAGTTAAATGAGGGCATGAAACATTCGCTTGCCGTGCCCCCAATAGTGTTTACTGTGAAATGAAACTGTATGAGCCCTGAGGAAGCCATCTGCCCGCATTGTGCCCGGCCCTCGCCCGTTGGCGCGCCTGGGGGCGACTGTCCCTTTTGCCAGCAAGCCCTGGCCGTTCCCGCCAGTCCTCCGCCGGTGGTTTTGCATGCTGGTAAAACCAACTGGCCACTGTTCTTTATGATTTTATTAATCCCGGCGGTGGGTGATTTTATTTCCGCAGCCGTGCACTCAATCTTTTTCCCGATTTTACTGACGCTCGTGGGTTGCCTTTGTTCGGGAATTGTCTGTTCCCGCATGATCATGGTGCGTGTGCAAGCGGCGGGCATGAAACGCCGGTTCCTCAATTTGGTGATTCTCGTTGGATTGTGTGCCCTTGCGTTCTTTCTCTCCTTTCTGGGTTGTTCCTGGGGGGCTGGCCTTTTCCCGGCGCGCTTTTGACCACCTAATATTATGAACTCGTCCAAATCCCTCCCGCCTTACCCGGTGGATAAACTCCACCTGGTGGACAAACTCCTCAAGCGCACGACTTCGCGCTGTCCCGTCTGCCACGTCTCCTGTCCCGCCGAAGTCTGGCGCACGGGCGGGGTGCCCTCAAAAGTCTGGCTCAAGCGGACCTGTCCGACCCACGGCGAAGCGGCCACGTGCATTGCCTCCGATGCCCGGTTTTACTGGCTGGCGCAAGGCAAGGATGCCAATCGTTCGGGCGGTTGCGGTTTGCCGGCCAGTTCCGGAGCCGCTTGCTGCGCCTCCGATGGTTCCGTGGCCGGCACCCTCGGCCGCAATGCCGCTCCCGGCGAGGCCCTGGGGGTGATGGAAAAGCTTGCCACCTGCCTTTGCCTGATCGAGATCGTTAATTCCTGCAATCTCACCTGTCCCACCTGCTACGCGGACTCGCCCCCCGGCACCGGGGCCCATGTGGATGCCGTGCCCCTCGCGGATATTCAGCGCCGCATTCAGGGGGTGATCGACCGCAAGGGCGGCATCGAGATTCTGCAATTATCCGGGGGCGAACCCACCCTGCACCCGCAATTTTTCGAGTTGCTGCGCTGGTTGCAGGATCATCCCCAAATTGATTATGTGCTGCTGAACACCAACGGCCTGCGCATCGTGAGCGACGAGGCCTTCGCCACCCAGCTGGGCGCCGCCTTTCGCTATGGGGCCTTTCAGTTGTACCTGCAATTTGACGGCATCCAGGAAGCCGCCCAAAAGACCCTGCGGGGGGCCGACCTGCGCGGCATCCGCGAACGCTGCCTCGTGCGCTGCCGGGAAATGAACCTGCCAGTGACGCTCGCGATGACCGTGACCCCGGAGAATCTGCCGTATATTTGGGAAACCACGGCCTTTGCCTTGAACTGGCCGCACGTGCGCGGCATCTCGTTTCAACCGATGATCACCAGCGGGCGGATTCCGGTTGTGGCCAAAGCGGGCCAGTCCGCGCCGGCCCGGTTGAATACGGCGGATATCATCCTCGCCGCCGTTGGGCAGTCCCAGGGCCGGCTGCGGTTTGAGGACTTCACCCCGCTGCCCTGCGGCGACCCCAATTGCGCCACCATTGGCTATCTCCTCAAGGTGGATGGCCGGGTACGGTCGGTGAGCGAGTTTGTGGACTTCAAAAATGTGCAGGGCTTTCTCAGCACCAAAGTGCGTTATAAACTGGAGGACCTCATGCGCTGCGGTTGCGAGTCCGAACCGCTGGGCGAATTGCTCAAGGAATTTGAACTGGATGAGTCCCACACCTTCCGGCTCTTCATCAAGCCGTTTATGGACGCCCACACTTGGGACGACGACCGGATTGATCGCTGCTGCACCCACGTGATCCGGCCGGACGGCAAACTGGATTCCTTCTGCCGTTACTATTCCGGCTTCCCGGATTGTCCCAGCCGGTAACCGGGTGAGCTTATGACTGAGCAACCCCCGCCGCCGCCGGAAAATACACCCGTGCCGCCCATGAAATCGGCGCGCAAACCGTTGCCGAAAATCCTCTGGGTTTTCGCGGCCTTCATCCCCAGTGGGCTGACTTTGGTCATCATGCAAATGATCAGTGTGGGACCCTACCTTGGAGCGGCCCTCTTAATGATCAATGCCGGGTGCAGCGTGGCGTCGGCCATCGGACTGGTGCGTGGCATTGAGGGGGTGGTCGAGCGCGTGGCACTGGCAGTTTTCTTAACCGGGTTCTTTTTTGTGGCAAATGTGGTGCTGACGGTTTTAATTGGTTGTGCTGCCATGGGCAACCGAGCGCCATGATGCCCGCTTCCACGGCTTACGGCTGGCTCATGCTCGCCGGTATCTTGGTGAGCCTGGCGCTGTGGTCGCGGGTGGCCCGGCGGGATGAGCGGCTGGTGCTGATTTATGTGGCCGCGCTGGCCGGTGCCATTCTGGGAGCCAAACTGGTTTACCTGGGGGCGGAAGGCTGGCTGCACTGGCACGATCCTGACCGCTGGCAACAACTCGCGACCGGCAAATCCATCGTCGGCGGCCTGCTGGGCGGCTACGCGGGGGTGGAAATCGCCAAATATCTGCTGGGTTACCCGGGCGGCACCGGCGACTGGTTTGCCGTGGTCACTCCGCTCAGCCTCATGCTGGGCCGGGTGGGGTGCCTGCTTCATGGTTGCTGCCTCGGTCGCGTTTGCGAACCCGCCTGGTTCACGCTGAAGGATGCCCACGGCCTCGCCCGGTGGCCTGCCGCCCTAGTGGAATTACTCTTCAATGCTGTCATGCTGGCCGTGGTTTTGGTCCTGCGCCGTGGCAAACTCCTGCCCGGCCAGCATTTCCATGTTTATCTGATCGCCTACGGCACCTTCCGCTTCGGCCACGAATTCCTGCGCGCCACCCCGCCCATTGCCGGCCCCCTGTCCGGCTACCAACTGGCTGCCCTCGGACTCATTATCCTGGGGGTCATGGGGTTCCGGCGACGGGCGAAACGTGTGCGATTGGCTTGCCCTGTTGGCGGTTGATTTCATCAAACCGCCCTCATTTTCTTTTAAACTGGCACATTTGGCGGGAATTCGTACCCTGAAAAAGTTCAAGATGCTAAAAAGTCTGCACATTACAAACTTTCGCGGGTTTCGCGATTTGAAAATTGATTCACTCAAGCGGGTCAATCTGATCACAGGGCAGAACAACACCGGCAAGACGGGGGTGCTGGAAGCATTAGCCTTGTTGCTTGCCGAACAACTTCAAAATAACGGCAACCTCCCCAATATTTTCCGTTCGGTGGGAG
>CAIZWI010000221.1 GCA_903936645.1 uncultured Verrucomicrobia subdivision 3 bacterium | reverse complement strand
TTCCTAGTGAGCTTGGGGTGGCAGCAAAAAGCCCGGCATTGAAACGCCGGGCTATGGTCGGGGGTCCCGCTGGGACAAAACGCTCGAATCTTTTCAATGGTTTAGGGGGACTCGGCGTCACACGCATTCGGCCGTTGAGGCGGGCTGAAGCCCGCGCTCCGAAAATGGGGGAACTGGCGCAAGCTCCACAGCAGGTTCAGCCTTCTCAGCGGGCTTGGGGTGGCAGCAAAAAGCCCGGCGGTGAAACGCCGGGCTATGGTCGGGGGTCCCGCTGGGACATGGAGCAAGGGCTCACTTCGGCTTTAATTGCGGGAACAAAATCACGTCGCGGATGCTTTCCTGGCCGAGGAGCATCATGCAGAGGCGGTCGATGCCGATGCCGATGCCGCCGGCGGGGGGCATGCCGTGTTCCAAGGCGGTGAGGAAGTCCTCATCGAGTTTCTGCTGTTCGCCGCCGGCCTGGTGTTCGAGGCGCTCGCGCTGTTCGATGGGGTCGTTCTGCTCAGTATAGCCGGGGGAGATTTCCTGGCCGTTGATGCAGCACTCGAAGACTTCCACGGAGTCGGGGTCCTCGGGGGAGAGTTTGGCGAGGGGCACGAGTTGCTTGGGCAAATGGGTGACGAAGGTGGGCTGGATGAGGGTGGGCTCGATCAGCTTTTCAAAGATGGCGCCGGTGACTTCAAAGTCCTCGTATTCCTTGCCGATTTCCGCGCCGAGGTCGTGGGCGCGCTGGCGGCGTTCGGCGGGGGTGATATCGAACCAGTCGGCCCCGGCTTTTTCGCGGACGAGGTCTTTGTATTTGGCGCGGCGCCAGTTCGGGGTGAGGTCGATGATCTTGGGCGTAGAGAGGCGTTCCAGGGTGCGCACGACGGCATCGAAACGCGAGGCGGCGGAGAGGAGGGAGTCCTCGATGGGTTTGTGCTCACCGGAGATTTGAATTTTATGGACGCCCACGGTGCCGATGACGACCAGCAAGGTGCTGATGGCGCTCCGGGCCAGTTCGCTGGAGGGGGTTTTGCCAACTTGCTCCAGGAGGGCCACAAGGGCGGCGCGGGCGTTGGCCATTTCTTTCACAAACTGGCTGGCGGTGTCGCCACTGGCCACTTTTAGGAGGGTGCCGGTGAGCGCGGTGCTGACGCCGTCCAGATCGTGGATGGCATGGTCCAGGGCGGCCCGGACGGCGGCATCCTGGTTGTGCTCGATGACGAGGGTGCCCAGAACCTTTTGGGCGACGTGACAGATCATCCCCTGGACGAGATCCATCATGGTGGAGTAATCGCCAAACGCTTCGTAGGCCTCGAGCATGGTGAATTCGGGGTTGTGCTTGCGGGAGAGGCCTTCGTTGCGGAAATTGCGGCCGATCTCAAACACCTTGTCGACGCCGCCGACGAGGAGTCGCTTGAGGTAGAGTTCCAGGGCGATGCGCATGTAGAAATCGCAGCCGAGGGCGTTGTGATGGGTCTTGAAGGGTTGCGCGGCGGCACCGCCGGGGATGGCCTGCATCATGGGCGTTTCCACTTCCACGTAACCCTTGGCGTGGAGAAAATCGCGAATCTCGCGGACGATGGCGCTGCGCTTGAGGAAGACTTCCTTGACGCCGGGATTGCCGATGAGGTCGAGGTAGCGCTGGCGGTAGCGGATTTCGGTGTCTTCGAGGCCGTGCCACTTGGCCGGGGGCGGCCGGAGGGATTTGGCGAGGATGACGAAGCTGGCGAGTTTGACGGAGATTTCGTCGGTTTTGGTGGTAAAAAGGGTGCCGGTGACACCGATGAAATCGGCCAGGTCGAGGTGCTGAAAAATGTGGAACTGCTCATCGCCAATGACGTTTTTCTGGGCGTAGACCTGGATGCGGCCGCTCTGGTCACGGATGTCGATGAACATGGATTTGCCCATGTCGCGATGCGCAGTGATGCGGCCGGCGAGGGCGACTTCGCGGCCTTCGATGTAATTACCGCGCGCGGCGGCGCAGGTTTCAGCGGGCGTAAACTTGTTGCGAAAGGGGAAAATGCCTTTGGCCTCCAGCGCTTTGAGCTTGGCCTTGCGTTGTTCGATCAATGAATTCGTGTCGTCCATAACGGTTGTAAAAAGCCATGAAACACAAAAAGCGGGGGAATAAAAAGCTCCAAATTCCGGGGAGGCAGGGGGATGATTGAATAATCCGCCCCGCTCCCCTGCCCTGGCTGGCGGCGGTTGGGCCCCGGACGGCCCGCCAGCGAGGCTGGCACACGGGGATGGGTGTGGCCACTTTATGCCACGTGGCAAATCGGGGGGGATGGACTATTATGGAACCATCCCTGCGCGCCCTGCGAGTGCGGCGTTTGGGCTGCTAATTGTATTATTTCCAACCCATTCCGGAATCCCATGTGGTCACGCATTAAAATAATCGCCGTCAGCTGGCTGGTGGCCGGGGTGCTGCTGGGCGCCGGGGTCAACGCGCGCGCCTATTCTGCCAGTGATGCGGCCACAGTGATCAATGCCTTTCATGCGGCGTTTTACACGGTGAGCGGGACCAATGGGTATTTTCGGAACACGCAGGCGCACGACGGCAATTATACTTACATGTGGGGTCAGGCAGAGGAGATTGAATGTGTGATTGATGCGTATGAATGGACGTCGAATGCGGTTTATGCGGGGATGATCACCAATTTGCTGAACGGCTTCATCCAGCAGAATGGCAGCATTTGGACGTGGGATGGCTATAACGACGACAACATGTGGGCGATCATGGCGTTTGCCCGGGGCGGGCGGGATTTGGGGCTGACGAATTATTGCCAACTGGCGAAGGCGGATTTTGACGCGATTTATCCCCGGGCCTGGAGCACCAATTTGGGGGGCGGGTTTTATTGGCAGTATCCGAATAACGCTGGCAAAAATGCCTGTGTAAATGGTCCCGGGGCGATGGCGGCCTATTTGCTGTATCAAATTTATGGCGACACGAATTATTTGAACAAGGCCAACAGTCTGTATGCGTGGGAACGGGCGGTGTTGTTCAACACGAACAACGGGGCGATTTACGATAATATCGGGACGAATGGGGCGATCAGCACGTGGGCGAGCACTTATAACCAGGGCACGTTCATGGGGGCGGCCAATTTTTTGGGGCAGACAAATGACGCGGCGCTGGCGGCCAAGTTCACGATGCTGAACTTGACGAGCGCGGGGTTGCTGCCGCAGTACGGCATTGCGGGCAACAATTCGGGGTTCAATGCGATTTTTCTGCGCTGGTTGATGCGCTACCTGCGGGACCAACATCTGACGAGCATGTACGAGCCCTGGCTGCAACTCAACGCCACGGCGGCTTACAATTCCCGGCGCGCGGCGGATAATTTATCGTGGTGTCAATGGCCCCTGCCGTCCCCGGCCGGGACGAATTTTTATTCCTGGGACTGTCTTTCCTCGTATGAGGCCTGGCTGGCGGCGGCACCGGCGCAGGCCAACTCCCCCGCCCTGCCGGCCCGGGATTTTTTGGGGTATTGGCCGCTGGATGCCACGAGTGGCACGGTGGCGGCGGATGCCTCGGGTAATGGGAACACGGGGACGGTGACCGCAGCGACGTGGAGCGCCAGTGGGAAGCTGAATGGTTGCCTGAGTTTCAATGGGGTGAGCAGCAAGGTGCCAATCACCAACGCCCTCACCAATGACTTCAGCATTGCGTTCTGGGTGAAGACCAGTCAATCCACCGGGGTCGGCCAGTGGTACAATGGCATTGGGTTTGTGGACGGGGATGCGCCGGGGACAGCGAATGATTTTGGCACGGGCTTGGTGGGTGGCAAGTTTGCCTTTGGGGTGGGGAATCCGGACACGACGATCCTGTCCACGAGACCGGTGAATGACGGGGGCTGGCATTTTTGCGTGGCAACGCGCCAGCAGATGACGGGGACGATGACGGTGTATGTGGATGGCGCGTGGCAAAGCACGGGCTCGGGCAACAAGAATTCGCTGACGGCGAGCACGCACCTGGTGTTTGGAGCGATCGCATCCGGCGGCGGCTGGCTCAATGGGGCGCTGGATGACATCAAGCTTTATGGCCGGGTGCTGGGCAGCAACGAAGTGGCCGGACTTTATTTGAATTACCAGGCCGCCATCGCCGCGCCGGCAAATGTGACGGGGCTGGGACTTTATGGGCAGGTGCAGTTGAACTGGTGGGAAACTGCGGGGGCGGGCAGTTACAATGTAAAGCGGTCGCTGATCAGTGGCGGACCTTATGTGACCCTGACCCATGTAACCGCGGCCTATTTCACGGACACCAACGTGGTGAACAACCGCAGTTATTACTACGTCGTTTCAGCGCTGAGCGCGGCGGGGGAAAGCACGAATTCGGTGGAGGTGGCCACGGGTCCGCTGGCGCCGGTCGGCTGGTTGCGGGCGGATGGTTTGACGGGGCTGGGCAGCAATGCGCCGGTGGCGGTGTGGCCGGATGCGAGTGGCAATGGGAATGGCGCATTGCAAAACGTGGCCACCAACCAGCCGGTTTACATTCCCAATGCAATGAATGGCCTGCCGGCGGTGCGCTTTAATGCCACCAACAGCACCAGCCTGTGGTTTTATCCGCCGGTGCAAAATGATTTTACAATCATTATTGTTTATCAAAGCAGCCAGAATAATCAGGGAACGGGGGCGGCTTTCTGGCAGGGGGCGGGGCTGGTGAATGGGGATCTGTCGGGCACGGTGAATGATTTTGGCATGCAGATTAATTCGCTGGGGCAGGTTGTGGCCGGGACGGGTAATCCGGACACGTCCCTGACCACGGGCGGCGGTTATAACAATGGCCGGCCGCACGTGGCGAGTTTCAAGCGGACCCGCAGCACGGGCGCGCTGGCGATTTACATCGACGGGGTGCAGACGGCGGCAAGCACGGGCGGGACGAGCGCGCTGAACGCGCCGGCGGCGTTGTTTTTGGGGGCGGTGCCGAGCGGGGGCGGATTTTTCACGGGAGACATCGCCGAGATACAAATTTACAATGCCGCGCTGGCGAATACGGACCGGGTGGCGCTGGAAAACGCCTTGAAGTGCAAATATGGCATGACGGGGTCGGCTCCGACCGCGCCGGCAGGGCTGACAGCCGCAGTGGGCAATCGCACGGCAAGCTTGAACTGGAACCTGACAACGGCGGCGACGGGGTACAATCTGTGGCGTTCCACCAACCGGACCAGCGGTTATCAGCTGGTGGCGGCGGCGGTGCCGACGAGCAGTTATGTGGATACCAACGCGGTGGCGGGACAGACCAATTATTATGAACTGAGCGCAACGACGGGTTGTGGCACGAGCGCGAACTCGGTGGCACTGGCGGTTTATTTGCCGCTACCGGCGCTGGGATTGAGCGTGATTGCTCAGGCTTTGACATTGAGCTGGCCGGGTTGGGCGAATGACTGGGTTTTGAATGGCACGACAAATCTGACGCCACCGGTGGTGTGGGTGCCCGTGACCAATGCGCCGGGCAGCAATAGCGGCCTGTTTAAGGTAAGTTTACCGCTGGAGGCGACGATGAGGTTTTTTCAGTTGTCGGCGCCGTAGGGGGAACACCAGAACCGGGACAAAAGGCGGGGATTTTTACAGAAGTAAACGAAGGGAACGAAGGAGGCTGGGTGAAGGGTGATCCGAGTGGAAAGATGCCCTGGACCAGGGGAACCTGGTGGATGGGGAAACGGAGGATGCCGGGGCGGAGGACGTATTGCGGGACACCTCAAGGGTGGATGGTATTAGTGTATATTATAAAAGCCTATCGTTAGTGGCAGGTTACAGCCCTGCGTTGGCCGGGGTTTTTGTGTTGATGCGGCGTGAACGCCGCGCTCCGCAGACTTGGCCAGCGTGCCGTCACGCCGTTTCCTACGATGATATACGGGCGTTTTGCGGGTAGGTCAACGAGGACCAAGCGAGTGGGGCGAATGGACTTGCGGTAAAGCAGACCAGCAAGTCTGTGAGGCGGGGTTGGGTACGCGCAGTCCCTTGAATTTCGGAAAACCTATCGTTAGTGGCAGGTTAAAGCCCGGCGTTGGCCGGGGTTTTGACGTTGATGCGGCGTGAACGCCGCGCTCCGCAGACTTGGCCAGCGTGCCG
>CAIZWI010000220.1 GCA_903936645.1 uncultured Verrucomicrobia subdivision 3 bacterium | reverse complement strand
GTGGCGGAGGAACTCCAGCGGCTGGGCTGGCGGGAGGCGGATTTGGCCCGGCTGGCCAACGGGGATGCCGGCAAGGTGGCGGCGGCCGTCCGCCGAACGGGCGGAGACCGTGCTGCCGGTGAAATGGATTGCCGAGCGTTTGCACATGGATGCTCCGGGATATGTGTACGTGCTGCTCTACCGGCAGCGCAAGGGAATATGACAATATCAAGAACCGCCCCCTTTACGAGCCTTCGACCGCCGGGGCCACGAGCTAAGGCTCGCCGCTCGGCCCCGGCTCGTTTAACTTGCTGCTGACGGTTTATGGGAAGCGCCCGATTTTCTTTAAGAACCGGCTGCGCAGTAACAGGCACTATGATTATGACCATCGGCGAATTATTGACGAACCGCACCGTCGAGCGGTTTACCATCGGCGACCACGGGTTCTGTTCTCTCACGATCAGCGGAGGATATTCTCTCACGCAGGAGTCGCTTCTGAGGTACGTCGGAAAGCCAGGCATTTTCATTTCATCAATGGACCACAAGCACCAGTTTGGCCTTCCAGCACCGTATGACGCGGAGCAGGACATCCACAGCAGAATCGCAGGAAAGACGATCAGAAGCGTCGAGATAGCACCGAGCACGGGTGATTTGACACTCCGCTTCGACGAAGGGCGGATCGAGATTATTTGCACTTCGGCGGGGTACGAAGCGTACCAGGTTTACGGACCCGACAATTTTATTATGGTTGGCCGTGGCGGTTGTGGCGACAAGATGTAAAGAACTGGAAATGCCCTTGCCGACATCAAGAAACCTGATATGAATGAAGCCCTTCAGAGTGGCTGGTTTTGATTCGGCCCTGGCTGGCTGGTTTTGAAGTGACCGGTGACACAAGTGCGGCTTCCCCGGCCTTGACGGCCAGGGCAAAGCGAGCTTCCGCTTTCAGATTTTCACCCAGCACCTCTTGTGCGAGCAGATCGTAAAGTGGTCAGTTCTTGATATTGACATATTGGGAACGGTTTACTCGGGTTTGCGCATGGCGGCACGGGTGGGGGCGGAACATTACGGCGCCGAACGGGCGGAGACCGTGCTGCCGGTGAAATGGGTTGCCGAGCGTTTGCACATGGGCGCGCCGGGATATGTGAGCCTGCTGCTCTACCGGCAGCGCAAGGGAATATGACACTCTCAAGAACCAATCCCTTTCGCGCCTGCTCATTCACCACCCGCTATTGGGACTTCCTCAGCCGCCATCAGGAAATACTGGCCAAAAACCCGCGCATGGCCGGCCGCCCAGCCTGTCACATCTGGTGATTCAAAATGGCCTCGGCGGCCGCCCAGCCGGAAAGCGCGGCGCCTTCCACCTTCGGACCCGCAAAGGCATCCCCGGCCAGCACCAACAGGGGCTGTTGCTGGGCCACCACGCAGGGTTGCGGGAACGTGGTGCGGGGTTTGCTGTATTTCCATCCGTGGATTTGAAAAGAGTGCGGAACTTCGCCCAGCCAGGCGCTGGCCGCTGCAATCAGCGATAAACCCACTGTTTCACGATCCGCCTCCCAATGGGCCATGCTGAAGGCATGCGTGCTGTGAATCGTAACTGCCGGGCTGGCGGAAATCCCTTTTTTCTGGTTGTCTGCGATCCACGCCACGTCCCCT
The DNA here is from genome assembly GCA_903936645.1 of uncultured Verrucomicrobia subdivision 3 bacterium. Classification (GTDB taxonomy): domain Bacteria; phylum Verrucomicrobiota; class Verrucomicrobiia; order Limisphaerales; family UBA11358; genus UBA11358. The sequence continues at coordinate 4,916 of CAIZWI010000220.1, read as the reverse complement.
TCCGCCGGGGCGAATCCTCCCGGGGCCGGCACCAACGAGGGGCCGGCCAGCTCCGCCATGACCGCGAAACAGCGCTCATATTCGACGCCCTCTAGCTGTTGCCGCAGTGCCGGTTCCAGCCGGATATTTCCGGTGTCAATCAACTCCAGACTTTGGGGAACTGGGGCCGTGAGCAGGAGCTTGGGCGCACAAAACCACCCGCCATGATCGCTTCCCACCTGCCATTCTTTCCCGTCATGGCCCAGCGACACGATCTTGGTTTCCAGTTGAATCGCCAGCTCCTGGCCAAGGTGTTTCGGAATCGCATTCATGGCGGGTTTGCCCCTCCAGCGGGTGTGTCCACCCGCCTCGGCCGAAAATCCTTGGCACCAACGGTGCACAACTCCGGCGCTTTGCCAATCCATGATCGCCGCGGAGAAACGCGCTGACCGCGCCGTGATAAATTGCGCTCCGTGGTCAAAGGTGCTGTTGCCGATTCTCCGCGAAGCCATGCGTCCGCCCGGTCCGCGGCCTTTTTCCAGAATAAGCACCGCCTTTCCGGCACTTTGCAGCAGTCGCGACGCGGTCAATCCCGCCATCCCCGCCCCGACCACCAGCACCTCGGCCCGTAATCTTGTTGGTATGGCCATGGCTTTTTAGTCGGCCACGCGGTTCGGAGCGCCCAAATCATTCAGCACCGCTTCCGCCGCAAACCTGCCGGACTCCATCGCGCCGTTGATCGACGCCGTCCAGCGATAATCACCACAGGCGTAGAGGTTCCGGCCCAGCCGGGCATCGGGGATGGTCCCCGGCACCCGAATTTGCGACCAATGCGGCTGGGCATGGGGAATCACATATTCCCGCAGCCGCCGCCATTGGGAAACCTCCGCGCCAAACCATGAACGCAACTGTTGCCGGGCGTCCGCCTCGTTTACCGGACGCTCCCCCAGAGCCGTCACCGAAAGCAAACCCATGCCGGGCGGAGCGGCCGCAGGACTGATGGCGTGGATGAACACCGCCGTGTTGTAAGGATGCTTGCCCGTGCCATCCAGAAACAGGATCGGCTCGCTCGCCGGCGGCCTTGGCCCAACGTAATAGTGGCATTGCACCGACCTGGATCCGACTGCCGGGGTCAACCCGGTAAGTTGGGCGGCGGCGGCGCCATCCGTGGCGAGCACCACCGCGCGCGCGTCCCACACCTCTCCTGAGGCGAGCTCAACCTGTTTGGCCTCCCACCGCACGACGCGGGAATTGCACCGGATGCTGTCCGCCGGGAGACCGGCGGCCAATTGTTTAGGCAGCTCTCCCATGCCCTGTTCCGGCAAGGCCGAATTTCCTTTCGAAAACATCCGAAACAGAAATTCAAAAATCCTGCTGGAGGTCTCCAATTCTCGATCCAACATGATTCCCCCCAGAAACGGCCGGAAGAATCGTTCGATCATGGCCGGTGAAAAGCCTGCTGCTGTCAGGTGCGCTAACGTCGTGCGCTCCGGACGGTTGAAGACCTCTGCCAACGAACCCCGGCAGGCCTTTGCGCGGACCGCCGCCACCTTCAATTTGTCGGAAAATCCTCCGATGGGGTTGCAAAGCGAACCGATGGCGTGGAGAGGCCGGCGGAACGGATCCGACATTCTGTGAAACCGTCCGCCAAACCAAACTTGCGCCCCCGGGTAAAAGCTTCGCAACTGCAAATCTTCAAGGTGAATCCAGCGCTTTGGCTCGGGATAAGCCTCCAGGAAAACTTGAAAACCCCGGTCCAGCCGGAAACCCTCGACGCAATCCGTTCGCACCCTCCCGCCAATGTCATCCGCGGACTCCAGGATGACGAACCCGACCCGGGATTGCTGTAAACTTCTGGCACAGGTAAGCCCGGACAACCCCGCGCCAATGATAATGACATCCGTTTTTGGCATGGGATTAATCCGGAGCATTGGCCGCCCCACGGGGCACGACTGATTTATCCACCTCGGGCGACAGGCGCATCCCCGAACGGTCTTGGCCATGCGCGCGAAACGGGCGCTCCATAAAACCGCCCATTCGTGGCACGGCGCGTCGCGCGGCCAAAGCTCGGATTAAGGACGCTCCGTCTTGTTCCTCAAGTTTCATGCGCATAGGCTAAACCAATTCGGTGCCTCCACCAGCACCACTTTTGCTGGCTCGATCATATTTTAAAGCCTCTCATATCCGCAACATTCGTCATGTCATGACCTGTCAAAATGAGAAAAAAGGACTAAATCAGGTTCCCAGGCCGGATGTTTAAAAGCCTCAAGCCCGAACCATGCCGTGGAAATACCAGCCGTTGCCCTGCGGAGGAGTGGGTAGCCGTCGGGAGTGGATGAGTGACATATTCTTATTGTTTTAATTATCTGCATTAGATATACTACACTAGTTCCCAGATGATTCTTGGGTCATACGCTCTCATTTTAGCCCCCGCCGGCCTCTCAACCAACTCCCACCCGGTTGTAAAAGTGTCGAAAATGGGCAATTTAATGGTAATTACTGCTAATTAATGATTTTGCGCCCGGGCGCTGCGGCTGCGGTTTTCCCGGCAAGCAATTCCAGCGCTCGCTCCCTGTGACAAAATCCGCCTTCCGCCATAGACTCCTCAGGCGAGTGGTTTAACTCGGTCGTTTTCCGCCCCTGCCCCTTGGCAGCCTGGCAATCGCCGCCAACCCCAGACCTCCAATCATAAATCCTCCCTAACCGTCTAGCCCGGGCCGCTGACCTGGCCGTGGTCCCTAAATCCCGGTAAACCGTATCTGTTGGTGCCGCCGCCAAGTTTTGACCTTGGACTTGGGACTTCCGCAAACAGTTTGTCATGCAACGGTGTCCTTGGCATCTTCAGCCAGAGCCATGCCGCACACCAACGCCACCACGTCGCTGGGTGCCGATTGAAAACCAACGTTTTGCCATGAAAAAATTTACCAGTTGTTTGTCCGGCCTGATCTGTGCCTTGGCGGTCAATGCGCCGGCAGACCCCCAACCCACCGCCCCTGGGCCAGTCCAAATCAATATTACCACCGCCCACTGGACCCTCCGGTTGCTGCCCGGTGCCAATGGACGACTCTACCAACAACCGGTCGGGAGCGCCCCCACCCAAGGCAACCTCAAACGCGAGCAGGAATCTTACCCCCAAGCCGGGGACGGCTACATCTGGGAACCCGCCCTGCAAGTGGTGCATGCGGATGGCAACACCTCCACCGACCTCATTTATGACGGCGTGCAGCAAACCAATGAGCCAGCCGGCCTGACCCTCACCCGCATCCAGTTGCATGATCCGGTTTACCCCTTTCACGTGACCCTCTGTTTTCGCGCCCATCCGGCGGAGGATGTGGTGGAACAATGGGTCGAAATCCGCCATCAGGAGACCAATGCGGTCACCTTGCAACGAATGGCCTCCAGCTCGCTGCTCTTAACCAAGCACGTGTATTTGACTCATTTCTTTGGTGATTGGGCGAAGGAAATGCTTAGTCCCATCACCGAGCAACTGACCCCGGGCACCAAAGTGCTGGATTCGAAACTGGGCGTGCGCGCCGAGCAATTTAGCAATCCAAACTTTGTACTCGCCCTCAATGAACCGGCCACCGAAACCAAGGGCGAGGTATTGGCCGGCTGCCTCGCCTGGTCGGGCAGTTATCAATGTGAATTCGACAACAACAATCAGGGCGTGCGCGCCCTGTGCGGGGTGAATCCCTTTGCCTCCGCCTATCATTTGCCGCCCGGCGAGCTCTTCACCACACCGCGCATGATCTGGACCTGGAGCGACCAGGGTTTGGGCGACATGAGCCGCAAACTGCACCGTTGGGCACGTGACTTTGGGCTGCGCAACGGGCATAAAACCCGGGAAGTCCTGTTGAACAATTGGGAGGCCACCGGCTTTGACTTCGATTTTAACCGGATTGCCGGCCTGTTTCCCCCGGCCCACGCCCTCGGCACGGAACTCTTTCTGCTGGATGATGGCTGGTTCGGCAATGCCCATCCCCGGTTGGATGACCATGCCGGCCTGGGTGACTGGGCGCCCAACCGCCAGCGACTGCCGGACGGCCTCGCCCCCCTGGCCGCGGCGGCGATCAAAAACCACCTGCGCTTCGGCATCTGGATCGAACCGGAAATGGTCAATCCCGCCAGTGACTTGTTTGGACAGCACCCGGATTGGGTGATCCGCCAGCCCCAGCGCGAACTGGAATTGCAGCGCAATCAAATGGTGCTGGACCTCACCCGGCCGGAAGTGCAGGCCTTTGAGTGGCAGACGATTCAAACCATTCTGTCCGTGCCCGGGATTACATATGCCAAGTGGGACTGCAATCGCTACCTGACCCAGCCCGGCTCGGGCGGACTGGCGGCGGACCGCCAATCGCACCTCTGGATTGATTATGTCACCGCCTTGTACGCGTTGATGGACCGGACAGCCAAAGCCTTTCCCGACACGGAACTGATGCTCTGTTCCGGTGGCGGTGGCCGGGCGGATTACGGCGCGTTGCCATACTTTCACGAGTTCTGGCCCAGCGACAACACCGATCCGACCATACGCGTGCCCATGCAGTGGGATTACTCCTATTTCTTCCCCCCGGTGGCCCTGGCCAGCCATGTCACGCATTGGGGCAACCGGCCGATGCACTTCGCCTGCAGCGTGGCGATGAGTGCGCGCTTCGGCATGGATCTGGATCTGAACAAATTGCCAGCCGCGGACCGGGACATTTGCGCCGGAGCCATCACTGCCTATAAGAAAATCCGCGAAGTCACTCACTTGGGAGATTTGTACCGGCTGGAAAATCCCCATGACAACTATCGTGGCGCCCTGAATTTTGTCGCCCCGGACCGAGCCCGGGCGGTCGTGTTCGTGTTTCAATTACAAGCCGGCGCGGCGGCACCCGTCCGGCCGCAGGGCCTGGATCCGCAGAAAAACTACATCATCCATGAAATGAATCCGGCCCCGG
>CAIZWI010000219.1 GCA_903936645.1 uncultured Verrucomicrobia subdivision 3 bacterium | reverse complement strand
TGTCCTCCCGCTCGAGGGCGGTGGCGAAAGTGGTGTGGATGGCGTTGCGAATTTCAGTGGTGATCTCCTTGTCCTTGCGCCGGGCGCGGGCAAATTCCTCCAACCCGACCGGGTGGTCGAGGGTTTTGCAGAGTTTTACCAACGCCTGCACGCTGAGGCTGGCCTCCTGGGCGCTGGCCACCAGCAAGCCAAAAAACTCATCTTCTTTGCCAAATAATTTCTTAAATGAAAACATAAGTGCTGGTCGATGTTGCTGAATGAAACCCTATTGTGTTGGTGTTAGTTTGCCGTTTTTCCACTTGATGCGCAAGTTTGGATTGCCCGTATGGGAATTTAACTGCGATGGACTGCGCAGGAATTGAATTTTGCCTGGTTCACATGTGGTGACCACTGCGGGAAGCACCGTTGGAGGTAAGCTTGCCGCTGTCTTAGTTGCCTGGCACGCGGCTATGAAATCCACCACTTTTTGCCAGGGCCTGCGCACCTGGTTCCCTTAAAAGCCCGGTTTTTTGCGCTTCATTGTACGTTCCGCAGTTGATTCAGGCACACCCTGGCCTCCCGCCGCAACGCCTCGCGCTCCACTCCCGTCAGCCCTGACGGATCAAACCGGAGCCGGTAATGCAGCCGCACCAACCGCTGCAACGGCTCCTGAAAGCCCGCCACTGCCGGATCCGCCGTCACCTGGTCCAGCCACGCCGTTAGTGATTCCCCCGGGCGACGGGGTAACCCGCGCTGCGCCAGGGCTGCCTCCAGTTCATAAAACTCCGAGTCCCGCCCCGGCCAGTTGACGGGCGCCGCTCGATTGGCGGCGGCGGCTGGCTGGTGTCGCCGGCGGTAGGCGATGATTTGGTAGAGAAAATAGCCCAGCGCGGGAACCAGCAAGGCCAGCAGATATGGCCGGATATGACTCTGGCCCCAGCGAAACTTGGCAAACTGATATCCCATCCAGGAAAAACCGTCCGCGATCACCTGCCAGTGCGACATCCGCTTCCGCTCCGTATCCACCCACGAGCCCGGTGTGGTGTCCAGGGTTACCCAGTGGCGGGTTGGCGCATCCCAGACGAGGCACCAGGCATGCGCATCGCGCTCGCGCACCACATAATGACTGCCGGCAGTTTCATGCACATAATAACCCACGGCATAGCGGGCCGGGATCCCCAGTTCGCGCAGCAACAAGACCGTGGCTGTGGCAAAAAATTCGCAATGCCCTTTGTGCGTATGCAATAAGAAATTGCCCACCGCGGTTTCATTCGTGGACCCGGGCCGGGCGGACGCTTTGGGCGGCTCCTGCCAGATGCTGTATTCAAAATGCGTCCCAAAATAATGATCAATCGCCTGGCCCTTGGCGCGGTCACTCAGTCCGGCCAGGGGTAACTGGGCGAGGAAGGCATCCAGCGCGGGTTTTTCCTTGTCCGGCACCACCAGGTCGTCGCTGGTGTCCGGGGCATTATTAGTGGCCGGCGGCGCATCGCACGAACTGCCCGCCCCGAAACCCGCGTGGAACGTCAAAAGTCCCGGCCCTTCCGCCAGCACCGTGCCCACACTGTTGTTTTTCAGGTCATAGGCGTTCAAGTTCTCCAAATGATCACAATCCCCCGGCAAGGGCAGCACCCCCAAGGGGTTGCCATCCTTGGGATTGATGGCGTTCAGGTAGCAGGAAATAGTCACCAGCGCCCGGCCGGCCACCTTGGGTTGCAGCACCCAGTGCCCGCTGTTCACCGGCGTTTCCGGCACGCTCGTAAAATCATTCGGCGTGCCGCTCGTATACCATACCGGCGCGTGGTACACCCGGTACGTTGCCTCGCGCAGATGGGTGGGCACCGCCGTGCCATTCACCGGGGCCACCCGCAGCACGATTTGCGAGGACATCTGTTGCTCGCCGATCCGGCCGATGGAGGTGCGGCTTTGCTCGGGATCCGTGTTGTGACGCATGAACTTTGCCAGCCATTGGGCATTATAATTATCCGCGAAATTCGTCAGCCGGTTTAGTTCCCCCAGGCCACGCTGGCCGACCAACGCGCTCCCCAGCACCACGCCCAGCGTGCTGAGCCAGACCCGGCGCGTAAAGCCCGGCGGGCGCTGGCTCCACAGTGCCCACGCCAGCAGCGCCCCCGTTCCCCAGAAGAAGGTCAGGTCGGTGGCCGCATGCGCGCTGGCGGCGCACAAGCACAACATGAAATACGGCCAGGCGGCCTGGAGGATGATCACCCGGGGCGGGGGGCGATTCGTTTGCAAATGCCATTTTCGCCGGTACCGTAAAAAGGGCGACAGGGCGTCCAAGGGGAAATCTCCCCGGGCACTGAAGGCCTGGGTCAGCATAAAAAAATAAAACACCAATGGCAGCCAGCGTACCAGCCCGATGGCTGCCGCCGTGCTGGCATTTCCCGCCAGCTGGCTGGTTTGGAGGTCCGGATGCTCAAACATTTTGCCGAAATCCGCCGGCCCCTCATTGCTCGTGAAAGCGTAAATCGCCGCCGCCAGCCCCAGCAGGGAGCAAAAATTCCAGACGCGGACGATTTCCGCGTCGGTCATTTCCCAGCGGGCGGGAATCACCCTTGCGCTTTCGAGCAGCAGCCCCAGCCCCAACCCGGCCAGCAACATGTCCGATTGCCAGCCCCAGAAGAGCAGGACCGCGGCCATCAGCAAGGGCGGGGTTTTCATATCAGTTGCAACCCCGTTTCGATCGCGCCCAGCACCAGGGTGTGGAAATTGGCCGGGTCATTCCGGAGCGGGCCCGCGTCCAGCGGAACTTTGGGCCGGCTGGCCAGCACCACCAGCACCAGGACTGGCACGCCGGACATGATTAATTTTTCCACCAGCCGCTGGCGCGGCGCATCCCACGCCAGCAAAATGCAAATGCAGTTGCTCACCTGGGAGGCATGGTTGACGACCAGTTGCTCGAGATCGGCAAACGTTTTGACCGTCGGCCGCCCGGCCAGCAGTTGGGTCATGAACGGCACCAACTCCCGGACTTGCTCCGGGGTTGTTTGCGGACACGGTTGCACGGCGGCCAAAATTTCCAGCATCTGGTCACCATGCGCCAGACTCCGGCCCGCCGTGAAGCAATAGGCCTCCGTGCCCACAAACAGCAGGTCCAGCAGGGATTCTTGCGTGGGAATGGTGCAGGCAAATGAAGCCGCCACCGAAACCGCCTCCTCAAACACCTCGCCCGGGATGCCGTGGGCAAAGGTGTCCAGCACCAGCGCGTGGCGCACAAAAAATTCGTCCTCGAACTCTTTGACAATTGGTTTGCCCGTGCGCGCCCAGCTCCGCCAGTGGATATGGCGCAACGGATCCCCGTGCCGGTAATCGCGCAGCGCCACAAACTCATCGCTCTGCCCCACCTGCGCGGCCAGCGCCACGCCGCCCTCCTGATATTTGAGGGTGCCCGGCATCGCCAGCGGTGGCAGTGGGTAACGCTTGGGCAGGATCAGCATTTTGCCCGGATGCACGATTTTCCGGAGCGCCCGGAATAATCCCAGCGGATCCGGCCGCGCGGCTGTCAGGCCCTCCAGTTCCAGCACGCCCCGGCGCAACGGGGTGAGTTCGACCGTCACCTCCACCTCCCGGCCCGGCGGCAGCGCGGGCACCGGCACCCCGGTCATCTGCGCCACACTCGTGGGCACGCCCCGGGGGCGGCCGCTCAGCCAAAATGGCCGCACGGATTGTTGCTCCACTTTTTTAAGCGCGAGCCATTCGGGAAAACTGGGCCGGGGATCTTTTAAATCTTCCAGCAGCAGGAAATCCGGTTGTGGCTTGGCGGCCCGGTTTCTGACCCGCACCGGGTAACGCGTGGCCTGCCCCACCGTGCCAAAACGCGGCAGGGTGCGCGTGACCGACAGGTTCACCCGGAACCACAGCGCCGCCACCGGCGCCGACACCCACACGAACAGCAGCAAGGTGATGGCCTGGTAGGCCACCATGCTCTCATGGTTCACACTCATCACCAGCGTCATCACCAAGCCCGCCAGCAGGAGCCCCCCAGTGGCCGTCAACCGTCTGCCCGCAGCATATTGCAGCCACGTGAACAACCGGTACTGCCGGTAAATTTGCCGCCAAAACCAGTTCATGCGGTTCTTACGCCCTTCAAGCCGGCACCTTCGTGCTCTTCAAAATTCCCTCCACCACGCCGCGCGCGGTTACCCCGGCAAACCGCGCCTGCGGTTCCATCACCAGCCGGTGCGCAATCACCGGTATGGCCAGTTCCTGAATTTGCTCCGGGGTCACAAACTCCCGCCCGTCAAAGAGCGCGAGGGCCTGGGCGGCTTTCATCAAGGCCAGCGATGCCCGCGGGCTGGCCCCCAGTTGCACGCCGGCCGCCTTGCGCGTGGCCCCCACCAAGTCCACCACATAACGCTTCAGTTCATCGCTGATCCGCATCGCCTGCACCACCTGCTTCAGTTGCAGCACCTCGGTGAGCGTGACGCACGCGGTGAGCGCCTCCAGCGGATGCTGGCTTTGTTGCGCCGCCAGAATGGACACTTCTTCCTCCGGCGACACGTAGCCCAGCATAAACCGCATCGCGAACCGGTCCATCTGCGCCTCGGGCAGGGGATAGGTGCCGCGAAATTCCACCGGATTCTCGGTCGCGATCACAAAAAACAACTCCGACAAGGTCCGGTGTTCCCCATCAATGCTCACCTGGCTTTCGCCCATCGCCTCCAGCAGCGCCGACTGGGTGCGGGGCGAGGCGCGGTTGATTTCATCCGCGAGCAAAATGTTCGTGAAAATTGGTCCCTCATGAAAATGAAACGCCTGGTCGCGTTGATTAAAAATGGCCACGCCCAGAATGTCCGAGGGCAGCAGATCCGGCGTGAATTGGATGCGTTTGAACGAGGCGTCAATGGACCGCGCCAATGCCTTGGCCAGCGTCGTCTTGCCGGTGCCGGGAAAATCTTCCAGCAACACGTGTCCGCCGCTCGCCAGGGCCGCCAGTAATTTACGCGTCGCCCCCGACTGGCCTTGAATGACCTTGCCAATGTTGCCGGCGATTTTCTGATAAACCGCCCGGGCCGCCATGATTGTTTCCGGATTCATAATGTATAAAAGGGTTGATCCATTCGTTGAAATGCTTATGCCTCCGCCGGCGGAGGTGTGCCCCCAACCGCCCGGGGCTGGTTCGGCTTGGCGACCGGTGGCACTCGCAATGCCGCCAGCTTCACTGTGTCCGCCAACCAAGTCACCGCTCCGCACCGGGCGCACATCCGCGCTTTGGTTTCCAAATTGCTGTCCGTGAGCGTCCAAAATTTGGTTTTCCCCGGTTGGAAATAATTCAGCCCCGTGCTCGCCACCCGGCCCTCCACCAAATCCCCGGCCCCGCAAAGCGGACATAGCTCGCGGACCGTCGCAATGTCCTTGACCCGGTGAAATACTTCCACCATGGCCTCCAAATCCTCCCGCAAAAACCGCGTCGTCTCGCCGACTTTGCGATAGGTGATTTTGCCCTCCTTGATCCAGCGATACAGCGTCGGTTCGCCCACGTCCAGGTACTCCGCCGCCTCTTTCACGGAAAACCATTGGATTTTGCCGGATGGATCGATTGGTTTAGGTTCCATATGAAGGTTTTTTTGTGTGCTTTTGTTATTAAATTAATCGTTAATGTTCGTTTTGCAATTATTTAATTACATTTATGCACATTTATTAACTAGTGCCCCTAAAATTCTCCAATCCATCCTCCTCGGGTGTTCGGTTTCCCACAATTTATAAAAATGGCGAGAACAGCCGGGCGCTGGCATCGCGTAATTTTCCCAGCGTGGACCGGCCATCCAATTCCGCCAGCGACACTTCCCGCGCCCCCGCCAACTTTTGCTGGATAATTTGCTTCATCCCCCCGGCCAGTTCATGGCCATAGGCTTCCACGTTGAGCTCGAAATTGAGGCGCAAACTCCGCGCGTCCCAGTTCGCCGAGCCCAGCAGCACCCAGTGATCATCCACCACCACCAGCTTCGAATGGTCAAAAGGCGGTGGGGTCAGCCAGACATGGCAGCCCCGCTCCAACACCTGCCACCACATGGCCCGCGAGGCCCAATGCACTACTGCCAGGTTGTTTTTGGCCGGTAAAATAATGTCCACCCTGACGCCCCGCAGTGCCGCCAGATTCAACGCCGCCACCACCTCCTGGTCGGGTAAAAAGTAGGGGGTCACAATCTGAATGGCCGTCTGCGCCTCCGCCACCGCCGCCAGCAACGTCCAACGCAATTTGTCAAAATCTCCGTCCGGACCGTCCAGAATCACCCGGGCAATCACGTCCCCGGCTTCGGCCAACTGGGGAAACCACGTTTCCCCGGAAAGGATTTCCTCCGTGGTAAAGGCCCAGTCATTGACGAAGGCCGCTTGCAACCGTGTCACCACGGGACCACTGACTCGAAAGTGCAAATCCTGCACGGGGCTCGCCGGCCGCTCCCGCAAAAGATTGCCCTGCCGGATATTCATGCCGCCGGTGAAGGCCACCCGGCCATCCACCACCAGCACCTTCCGATGGTTGCGCAAATTGATGGTCGTGGCCCGCCAGGGCGCAAAAATCGAGGAGGGCAGGAACATCGCTGAAGTCACCCCGGCCTGCTTTAGCCGGTGCATGATCGAGGGAAAGGAATACCGTGTGCCAGCGGCATCCACCAGCACGCGCACCACCACCCCGCGGTCCTTCGCCCGCTGTAACGCCGCCACAAACTGCCGGCCACAAGCATCGTTATCAAAAATGTAGGTGACCAGCGACACCGAGGTTCGCGCCCCGTCAATCGCGGCCAGCATCGCGGGAAATGCGGCGTCCCCGTTTACCAGTGGCTCGAGGCGGTTGCCGGCAATCAAGGGCTCGCCCACCACGCGCCCCACCACCCGGGCCAGGGCGGCCAGATGCCGCGCGCATTCCGGTTCCGTATCACCCAAATCCACCGGCACCGGCCGGTCACCCGTGGCGTGAACCCCTAATTCAATCGCCCGCCGCCGGATGCGATTGACCCCCAATACCAGGTACAACACCGTGCCGAGCAGTGGCAGGAACCAAATTATCCCGATCCATAGCGTGGCCGCCCGCACATCCCGCTTGTTCAGCAAAGCGTGCCCGGACGCCAGCGCGGCCGCGAGTACATCGCAGCCCGCCGCGAGGTGCGGCCAGAAACGGTTCAGCAGGTCGAGCCAGTCCATGACCCGAAGTTTGACCGAAGGACCCGCCTCTGCAAAATTCAAACTGCAAATTTCCCCCGGCGCATCCACGCCCCACGGGCATTACCCCGACACATCTTTGGTTCAGTGCTCGTCGGAGACCCGCACTGGACTTTGCCCCAGATTGTTTTAAAGTGAGGCGTTGTCAAAATCTGTGGCGATCATAGGTGGCGGGATCACCGGGCTCACGGCGGCGTTTTATTTGCAGCGCGCCGGGGTGGCCGTCACGCTGTATGAGGCTGCACCCCGCGTCGGGGGCGTGATCCAATCCCTCCGCCGGGACGGGTACCTGGCTGAGTTTGGACCAAATACCCTGCTCGAAACGTCCCCGAAAATTGGCCAGTTGGTCCGGGATGCCGGTTTGACCGCCCGGCGCCTCGACCCCGATCCCACGGCCTCCGCGCGTTATGTGGTGCGGTACCAGCGGCCCATACCCATGCCGGCCACCCAGTTGGGGTTTTTTACCACTGGACTCTTTACCCTGAAGGCCAAGCTCGCCTTGATCCGGGAACCTTTCCGTCCGGCCCGGCGCGATGGGGTCGAGGAGAGCATTGCCCAGTTTGTCCAGCGCCGGCTGGGGCAGGAATTTTTGGACCACGCCATCGATGCGCTCGTGGCGGGGATTTATGCCGGCGATCCGCACAAACTTTCCCTGCAACAGGCCTTTCCCAAACTCGCCGCCTTGGAGGCCCAGTATGGCTCCATGATCAAAGGCCAGATGCTCGGGGCGCGGGAGCGCAAGCGCACCGGGGAGGTGGCCAAGGACCGGGCACCAAAATTTTCGTTCGATGAAGGCCTGCAAGTGCTGACCGACACCCTCGGCCAGCACCTCGGGAATCATTTGCGGCTCAACACCTCCGTCACCCAACTCACGCGGACTGCCGCGGGCTGGACTCTGGACCTGCAAACGCCGGCCGGACCGGCGCAAGCCAGTCATGAGCGGGTCATCTACGCGGGCACGGCGTACCGGCTGGCCGAATTGAAGGTGGTGGCGCCGGTGCCGGTCGATTTTTCCGTGTTTGGCGAAATCCGGTATCCGCCCGTGGCCAGCGTGGTGCTGGGTTTCCGACGGTCCGCGGTCACCCATCCCTGCCATGGCTTTGGCATGCTGATCCCCCGGGTGGAGGGTTTTAATATTTTGGGTGCGATCTTTTCCTCGGCTCTCTTTCCCAACCGGGCACCGGCGGGACACCTCACGCTCACTTGTTACGTGGGCGGGGAACGCCAGCCGGAACTCGCGGCGCTGCCGCCGGAAAAGTTGTATGCGTTGGTCACCGGGGATTTGCGACGATTATTGGGCGTGCGAGGCGAACCCACTTTTGCCCATGCCGTTTACTGGCCCCGGGCCATTCCCCAGTACAACGTCGGCTTCGGCCGTTACCGGGCTTTGATGACTGAGGTGGAACAAAAAGCGCCGGGGCTATGGCTAGCCGGTAGCTACCGTGATGGGGTGTCGTTGAGTGATTCCATCGTGTCGGGCTCCAACGTTGCCGAGCGGATGCTCGCGATGGTTTGAGCGGCCGGGTTTTCGGGGGGACTTCGGATTTAAGTTTGGCAACGACTCCGGCCAGGCCGGCTGCCCGCCGGCCTTGAGTCAGGCAACCAGCGGATGCGCCCGGCAGTTCCCAGTCGAATCCTGTTTATTGTGACGGTTGCTTTTATTAGATTGGGCGCATGAGTAAAGCTGTGCTGCTGGTCAATTTGGGATCGCCGGATTCGCCAAAGGTGGGCGATGTCCGCCGGTATTTGAATGAGTTTCTCATGGATGGGCGGGTGATTGACGTCGCCTGGCCGTTGCGCCGGCTGATCGTGGGGTTCATTTTGATCAACCGGCCGAAGGAGTCAGCCCATGCCTACTCCACGGTGTGGACCAAGGAGGGCTCGCCGCTCGTGGTCACCAGTCTGCATGTGCAAAAATTATTGCAGGCCCAGGTGCCGGTGCCGGTGGAACTGGCGATGCGGTATCAAAATCCCTCCATCCCGGCGGCGGTGAAGAAGCTCGCGGCGCAGGGCATTACCGAGGTGCTGCTGATCCCCCTGTTTCCGCATTTTGCCATGTCGAGCTACGAGACGGCGGTGGTGCGGGTGCAGGAAGTGGCCGCGCAACTGGCCCCGCAAATGAAGGTGACGGTGCAGCCGCCTTATTTTGCCGACCCGGATTATCTCACCGCCCTGGTGGCCAGTGCGGAGCCGCAGTTAAAAGCCGGCTATGATCATTTGCTCTTCAGTTTTCACGGCATTCCGGAACGGCATTTGTACAAGTCGGATACCACCGGATGCAACTGCCTGCGGGTTTCCAATTGTTGCGAGCTGGCGAGTCCGGCCCATGCCACGTGTTACCGGGCGCAATGTTTTAAGACGGTGGCGGGCTTTGTGGCGCGGGCGGGAATCCCCCCGGAAAAATACTCGGTGGCCTTCCAATCGCGGCTGGGCAATGATCCGTGGCTGAAGCCCTACACGGATTTTGAATTGCAAATTCTGCCCAAGCGCGGGGTGAAAAAGCTGCTGGTGATTTGCCCGGCGTTTGTCTCAGACTGCCTGGAAACCATTGAAGAAATCGGGGAGCGCGGGCGGGAGACATTTCTGGAGGCGGGCGGCAAGGAATTTGCCCTGATCCCCTGCATGAATGAGCATCCGCAGTGGATTGCCGCTCTCCAGCACATGGCGGAGAAGTTCTTGTCCCGGAAATAAATAACCCGGGGCTATTTCTTGTTCGGCTGGCGGAAGTGGCCGAATTTTAGTTTCACGGTCTCCTGGATGTAGCCCAGGAGGCCGACTTTTTTGGCCGCCTTGGCCACCGTGATGCGCTCACATTTGTGGCTGCAAATGGTGCAGAGAAACAGCGGCACGCCGCCCTGGCGTTTCATAATGTGAATGCAGGTGTTGCACATCACCTCGCCGCAATGGGTGCAGCGGAAGATCGCCGGCACGCCGGCGTGGCGCGGGCAGCAGAGGGTGCCATCGGGCAGCACGGTTGGGGGCGGAGGCAGTTGCGAGGGGCGCTCAAATTCGGGAATGGCAATGGTCACTTCTGTGGATTCCACGACCAGTTCCACATCGCCGAGGCGGAGTTCCTGGCCGGCTTGCAGCCACGCTTCCTGCACCGGTTCGCCATTGAGAAAGGTGCCGTTGGTCGAGCCACAGTCGCGGAGATACACGCCATCATTGGTCACCATGAGCTCGCAATGATGGGAGGAGACGGTGGTGTGGTTGATTTGCAGTTCGTTTTCCGGCACGCGACCAACACGATTGACCCCCAGGCGCAATTCCAGCGTCCGGTTGGGCAAACCCTCAGTTTTGATTAGTAATCTGGCCATAAACCGCTCCCAACAATAGACTAATGTGGGAGGGTAAAATGTCCACTACAATTTCTGCTGCCCGGTGGCACGGGCGTGCCGGGCAAACAGCGGCCTGGGTTTTGTCACCCGCCAAGCGCAAAATTACGAAATAGCCGCACACAGCATAAATCGGGCTGTTTTTGCATGGTTTTACGACCAAATTGGGGGTGGTAGGGAGGTAAACATGGCCCGGGACAAGTGGTTTTGAAGTTGATGCGGTGCTACAGGGTGGGATCATTGCCATGGGGCGGCAAGGTCGCTCCGCAACCGGGGGACGCTGGGCGGTGATGGGCAATCAATTGGGAGGGATCAGGTGGTTTGGAGGTTGAGGCGGCGTGCACGCCGCGCTGCGAAGATGGGGTGGGGATGAGCGTGCGATGGCCTGGCCCGCGAGTTTCACGAAGGGCCCGCATGGGGTAAACACCCCATATCGCGGGCGGGTTGACCGCCATACGCTGGCGTCCCGTGGTTGGCACCAGGACCGGGCTGTTTGGGGCGCTGGCCGGCCGGCGGACCGTCCGAAAACCATCCTATGACCAGCGACCAGCCACGGGCGAACCCCGGTGACCTGCCCACCCCGGCCCAAACCGACCAGGCGTGTCGGATCTCGGAACTCAGTTATCGCCGGTTGTTCCAGGCCGCGCAGGATGGCATTCTGATTCTGGACTATGCCAGCGGCCGGATCACCGACGTGAACCCGTTTCTGGAAAAATTGCTGGGGTTCACCCACGCGGAAATGGTGGGGCACACAGTCGGGGAACTGAGCCCGTTCAAAGACTTGGTCTCCAACCAGGCTATGCTGGAACGCTTGCAAAGGGATGGCTATGTCCGTTATGAGGATTTGCCTTTGACCACCCGGGATGGCCGTAATATCGCGGTGGAATTTGTCAGCAATGTCTATGAGGCGGGCGGGGAAAAGGTGATTCAATGCAATGTCCGTGACATCACCACCCGCAAACATACCGAGCAAGAACTGCGTTACAAAACGACCTTGCTGGAGGCCCAGTTGGAAGCCTCCATTGACGGCATTCTGGTGGTGGATAACCAGCAAAACAAAGTGCTGCAAAACCGCCGGCTCGGCGAGCTGTGGAAAATTCCGGCACCAATCATCGCCGGCAATGATGAGGCGGCGCAATTGCAATTCGCGGCCAGCCAGGTGAAAGCGCCGGCGGCATTCCTGGCTAAAATCAATTTTTTGTACGGGCATCCCGAGCTGACCAGCCAGGATGAAATTGAATTGCTGGATGGCACGCTGCTGGACCGTTACTCGGCCCCGGTGCGGGATCATGCGGGCGAGCACCATGGGCGGATCTGGTCATTTCGCGATATCACCGAGCGCCGCAAAATGGAGGGGCAGTTGCAGCAGATGCAAAAAATGGAATCCATGGGGCAACTGGCCGGCGGCATTGCCCATGATTTTAATAATATACTGATGGCCCTGGTGGGCAACCTGTACCTGGTGAAACTGGAGACGGCCGGCAACCCGGCCGTTCAGGAGCACTTGGAAAACATGACGGTGGCCACCCAACGGGCAACGGATTTGGTCAACCAAATCCTGACGTTTAGCCGGCAGCACAAACCGGAGCGCGAGCCGATTCAACTCAACCAAGTGGTGCTGGAGGCGCTGAAACTTCTGCGGGCGAGCCTGCCGGCGACCATCCGGATACAAACCGAGCTGACCGAGACGCCCCCGGTGCTGGCGAATGCCACGGCCATTCACCAGGCCATCATGAATTTGGGCACGAATGCCTGGCATGCGATGCGCCCGCAGCCGGGGGTGCTCAAGGTGGAAATGAAAATTCTGGAGGCCGATGGAGATTTTATCAAAATCCATCCCGAACTGCATCTCGGCCGTTACATCCTGCTTTCGGTGAGTGACACGGGCTGCGGCATGGACCGGCTGACTGTGGCGCGCATTTTCGATCCTTTTTTCACGACCAAGGGGGTGGGGGAGGGCACCGGTCTGGGCCTGGCGGTGGTGCATGGGATCATGCGCAGTCATGAGGGAGCCATCACGGTTTACAGCCAGCCCGGGGAAGGGACCACGTTCCATTTGTATTTTCCGGTTTTTGCCGCCGAACCGGTGGTGCTGGCGGCGAAGCTCCCGCCGATTCCACACGGGGCGGGTGAGCATATTTTGTTTGTGGACGATGAGGAAGTGCTGGCGCGCCTGGGCCAGCGCATGCTCGAACGGCTCGGCTATCGCGTGACCACGACCACGAGTGCGCAGGCGGCCATCCGGGCGGTGCGCGAAAATCCCCAGGCGTTTGACCTGGTGATCACGGATTTGACGATGCCATTGATGGATGGGGCCAGTCTGGGGAGGGAATTATTGCTGCTGCAACCGCGCCTGGCCATGATCCTGGCCACGGGGTACAGCGGTCTGCTGACCCCCGGACGGGTGCGGGAATTGGGTTTCCGGGAAATCTTAAACAAGCCGACAACGGCGCAGGCCTTGGGCGAGGCCGTGGCCCGGGTGTTGCATCCGGGCGGCCCGGGCACGGAGTTTGGGGCGGTAAAACGAGGTTGGCAGGGGTGAGATGGTGGCCCTTCCTTCGGGTTTGGCAGGCCGGCGGTCACAGGAGCCTGCGTTGGGTGCGTAACACGCTGGCAAGGCCGACCAAAATCCAAAAGCCATTGAGGAGGGTATAGGCAGTATCGCGTTTTAAGCGAGAGCACCACTTCAGGAGAATGGCATCCACCGGGTTCAGGCACCACACGATTAAAAACGGGCTGGCCGGTCCACACCAACTCACAATGGAAAAGCAGCCGATGCGTAATAACACGCCCAACATTTCCACGGTTTTGAGATGGCGGAGCACAAATCCGTTGAGGCAGCGTTTATTAGCGGTGATGCCATTAGGAGCAATCCGAATGGCCACTCCCGACCGGCCCGGTCTTTATTTCATTTTTAAAACTCAAGGGAACCCAGGCTGGGGGGGCACTGCGGGCTTTGATACTAGAATTATTAAAAAATGAATATTTCAACTGCCTTTTCAGGAATGTTGTTTCCAGTTTTTTTATTTGCAAAGTGGCAATCTTCAACCATCCTAGACGGTAATTACACAAGTTTACCAACCTAGGCGGTTGATCCGTCCTCAAATATTTAGGGCTGACGCTGTCTGGGGCTAATTTACGAATATCGCAAGTTGATTTAAAATGTTTAGCGACAATAAATTACATCATAAAGCGAGCCAGTCATCGGCGGAGGCAACCGACCAGGTTGAGAGTCCCGACCAGCAGTTGGGCGGGCGGAAATGGTTCATCGCTGTTGAACCTCAACATATATTGGAGACTGGGCCGGCGAGCTCGCGGGATTATCCCCGCAACGCCGGGGTGGCGGAACTTTTTGGAGTGCAGGCGGCGCAAAATCCTGGAGCCGTGGCAATTGTGGAAGATGCGGGGGCGGTGACATATGGGGAACTCGAGCGCAGGGCCAATCAACTCGCCCGGTATCTGGTGCGCCGGGGGTTGCAGCCGGGCACTTTGGTGGGTGTGTGTGTGGAGCGTTCCGCGGCCACCCTGGTGGCGCTGCTGGGCATCCTGAAAGCCGGCGGGGCCTATGTGCCGTTGGATACGGATTACCCCGTGGCCCGGCTGGAGTTTATGGTGCAGGACACGGCGGCCCCGCTCATCGTGACCTTGGAACAACACCGGGGACTGTTTGCGGGCGGCGTGGCGGCCGCCCGGTTGGTTTGCCTGGATGCGCTGGCGGCGGACCTGGCGGCGGAGGCGGTGGAAGATCCCCGGGTGACGGTGACGCCGGAAATGCCAGTGTATGTCATGTACACGTCCGGTTCCACCGGGCAGCCCAAGGGCGTGGTGATCCCGCAAAGGGGGGTGGTGCGCCTGGTGTGCAACCCGGATTATGTCACCTTGGGACCCCGGGAGGTGATTTTGCACAATGCGCCGCTGGCGTTTGACGCCAGCACCTTTGAAATCTGGGGAGCCTTGCTCAATGGCGGGTGCGTGGCATTGCTGCCGGCCGGCCCGGTTTCGCTGACGGAGATTGGCGAGGCCATCCGCCGGCATGGTGTGACGACTTTGTGGCTGACGGCGGGTTTGTTTCACCTGATGGTGGAGGAGCGGTTGGAAGATTTGCGACCGCTGCGGCAATTGCTGGCGGGGGGCGATGTGCTGTCCCCGGAAAAAGTGCGCAAGGTTTTGCAGGGGTTGCCGGATTGCCGACTGATCAATGGCTATGGTCCCACGGAAAACACCACCTTTACCTGCTGCCACACGGTCACCCGGACGGAAGCGCTGGCGGGCGGGGTGCCCATCGGGCGGCCGGTGGCGAATACCACGGTTCTTATTCTGGATGAACAGCAGCAGCCGGTGGCCCCGGGTGAGCCGGGGGAGTTGTACACCGGCGGGGACGGGCTGGCCCTGGGGTATTGGAAACAGCCGGAATTGACGGCGGAACGCTTTGTCCCCAATCCATTTGGGACGACTCCCGGCGACCGGCTCTATAAAACCGGGGATCGCTGCCGCCACCGCGCGGATGGCATTATCGAATTCCTGGGACGCATGGATCAGCAGGTCAAGATCCGGGGGTTCCGGATTGAACCCGGCGAGATCGAAACGACCCTGGCGAGCCATCCGGCGGTCAGCGTGGCGGCGGTGGTTGTGCGGTCGGCGGCTGTTGGCAAAGAACTGGTGGGCTATGTGGTGTGGCGGCGGGAAAGCGCGGTGCCGGCGGAGAATTTGCGGACCTGGCTGGCGGGCCGGCTGCCGGATCACCTGGTGCCCGCCCGGATCATCGCTCTGCCCGCGATGCCATTGACGGCCAACGGCAAGGTGGACCGGGCGGCCCTGGCGGTCCGGGAGGAGCCGGCGGTGGCGGCGGGAGACACCTCCCAAGATTTGCCGCGCACCCCTTTGGAAGGCAAGCTGGCGGGATTGTGGGCGAAGGTTTTGGGCCGGGAAAAAATCGCTTTGCGCGAGAATTTTTTTGAGCTGGGCGGCAATTCCCTCAGCGCGTTGCAACTGGCGGTGGGGGTGGAAAAACTCCTTGGCCATCCGCTGCCCATCGCGGTTTTGTTCCAGGCCCCCACGGTGGAACTCCTGGCGCGGTGGATCTCGGACAAAGACTGGGCGCCGGATTGGAGTTCCATTATCCCGCTTAAAGCTCAGGGTACCAAACCGCCACTGTTCTTTGTGCATGGAATTGGGGGGGGGGCGTATGGCAACATTAAAATGGCGCGGCTGCTGCCGGATGACCAGCCCTGTTATGGGATTCAAGCCGTGGGGCTGGACGGCCGGCGTCAACAGCATGAGTCGTTTGAGGAGATGGCAGCCCATTACGCCTGGGAAATGTCCAGTTTTATGCCGGCCGGTGCTTTTTACTTAACCGGCTTCTCCCTCGGCGGGGTGTTGGCCTATGAAATTGCCTGCCAATTGCGGCGGCTCCACCGCGAGGTGGCGTTGGTGGGCATTATCGACGTCCATCCCGTGGGGTGCCTTGAATTATGGCCCCGGGTTTTTTCCAAAAGTGAATATCTATTCCGCCTGCTTTCTTGGAAAAACTGTCAGTTTGCCGGCCGGCGTTTCAAACAATGGGCGCGCCGGCTGACCACCCGCGAAAATACGGTTGCCGAACCGGTGGCGGGGAGGCTTTCCGAGGAGGAGATTCACGCCGACAAGTACTTGAAGTTGGGCCTGAAAAACCGTCTGAAACCATTTGATGGCTGGGTGGATGTGATCGTGACGGAACGGGTATATGCACGGCACAATGTGTGGGCATGGAAATATTTGGCCCAGGGCGGCGTGCGGTTTTATCCCGTGGCGGGTGATCATGTGGATTTGCTCAAACCGGAATGGTTGCCCGGGGTCACCACGCGGCTGGCGGAGATGCTGGAGCGGGCGCAGTCAGCGGCGCAAAAATAAGGGACGATTGCCAGGCTGAACTGCGGCCTGAAGCATGTCGGTGAAAAGTAATGTTTAACGGGTGCTTTTGCGCGGGTCGCGGTCGGGAGGCGAAGTTCTAAAGCTCGCAATTTGAATTATTAGGTCAGGCAGTTGGGGGGCGGGGTTAGACCGGAGCAGCCGGCCGGTTGGGGAGGTGGCACCCCGCCAGGGCCAAGGTCTCAATTCGCTGGTTCGATAAATTTTGGCCGGGAGTCAATCCCACACTGGACAAGTGCAACAATTTGGAGCAGGATTCGCCTGTGGAAGACAAGTCAACACTCATGGAGCCTGCCACAAACCCGCCAGTACCGCAAACGTCATTGGCTGGCCGGCTGTTTAATGTTCTGGCTACTCCGGGCGAGGTTTTTGACGAAATCAAGGCAGCTCCCGCCACCACGGCCAACTGGCTGCTCCCCTTGTTGCTGGCATTAATCACCGGGATTGCCGCGGTGCTGGTGATATATTCGCAACCGGCGGTTCTGCAACAAATGCACGAACAGCAGACCAAGGTGCTGGAGGCCAAGGTCAAAGCGGGCACCATGACGCAAGCCCAGGCGGACCAAGCCGAGGCGATGATGGACAAATTTGGCGGACCGGGCATGACCAAATTTATCGGTTGTATTTTCGTAGGCATCATTGTGGTGCTCCGGTTGTTCTGGCTGGCCCTGATCCTTTGGGTTTTTGGCAAATGGCTGCTGCAAGCCAATTTTGCCTACGGGAAAGCGCTGGAGGTGGTGGGGCTGGCCTACGTGGTTACCATTCTGGGCTCGATCGCCTGCGCTTTGTTGTCCATTTCCCTGGGCAAACTGGTGACGGCGAGCGCGGCCTTGTTCGCGGGGGACATGGATCCGCAGAGTGTGATGCATACCTTCCTGCAATCACTGGATTTCTTTGATTTTTGGATGTTCGGTATTCTAACGGTCGGGCTGGCCCGGCTGGCCAGTGTGGCCTGGCCCAAGGCGTTGTCTCTGATCATTTGCTACTGGCTGGTGATGGAAGGCATCACGATCGGTATATCCTGGTTTTTTACCGCCCTTGGCAACGGTTTCAAATAATTCCGCAATTCCCCTCATCGACTCATGGCCTCACCCAAAAAACAGCGT
The DNA here is from genome assembly GCA_903936645.1 of uncultured Verrucomicrobia subdivision 3 bacterium. Taxonomy (GTDB): domain Bacteria; phylum Verrucomicrobiota; class Verrucomicrobiia; order Limisphaerales; family UBA11358; genus UBA11358. The sequence continues at coordinate 6,872 of CAIZWI010000219.1, read as the reverse complement.
AAAATCATCGTCTTCTCCCTGATTTTCCTGGTCTTACTCGCCCTCGGGGCGGTGGCCATTTTCAAGAAAAAGGAAGTGGCGGTCAGTGTGCAAACTGAAAAAGTGGCCCGCCGGACCCTGGTGGAAACCGTGGTGGCAAATGGCAAAATTTATCCGGTGCTGCAAGTCCATATCAGCCCGGAAGTGAGTGGCGAAATCATCGCACTGCCGGTGAAAGAGGGCCAGTTGGTGAAAAAGGGGCAGTTGCTGCTGAAGATCAATCCAGACGTTTACCAGGCGGCGGTCAACCAAGCCAAGGCGAATTACGAATCGGCGCTTTCGGCCAAGGTGACGGCCGAGGCAAACTTGGAAAAGGCGGATGCGGAATACCTGCGTAACAAGGAACTGTTTGGCCACAAGTTGTTGTCGGAATCAGATTACATTGGCTTTAAAGTGGCGCAGGAAGTGGCGAAGGCCAACGTGGAAAGTGCCATTGACCAAATGGCGGTGGCGAAGGCGAACGTGGATAGTGCCGAGAGTTCGTTGATGAAAACGACGATTGTTTCGCCGCTGGACGGCACGATCAGCCAGTTGAACTCACAATTGGGCGAACGCGTGCTGGGCACGGTGCAAAATGCCGGCACGGACATCATGGTGATTTCGGATCTTAATGCGATGGAAGCCCGGGTGGATGTGGGCGAAATGGATGTCGTTCTCATTAAACAGGGGCAGAAAGCGCGGTTGGAAGTGGACTCGTACAAGGATACCAAATTTCTCGGGACGGTGACGGACATTGGCAATACCTCGGAAGGCTTGAACACCAGTTCCGCGTTGGGTGGTTCTTCCAGCTCGTCCGCCACCGGCCAGCAAGCCACGCAGTTTCAAGTGCGCATCCGGATTACTGACCGGGAAAACTTCCGCCCGGGCATGTCGGTGACGGCGGAAATTGAAACCCGGACACACACCAACACCTTGAGCGTGCCGATTGCGAGTGTGACGGCCCGGGCGCCCAAAAGTGCGACCAATGGGGTGGCCGGCAGCACCACGGGGGCAATGACGGATACCAACAACAGCCCGGACCCGGACAAAAAACCGGCCGCAGTGCAGAAGCTCAAGGATGTGGTGTTCCTCGTAGACAAGGATCATGTTAAAATGGTACCGGTAAAAATCGGCATTAGTGATGACAATTTTTGGGAGATTACCGAGGGCGTGAATGAGGGCGATGAAGTGGTTTCGGGTGGTTACCATGCGATCAGTCACGATTTGGAGGACGGGAAGAAAATCTTCAAGGAAACCACGAGCACGGACGCGACCAAAAAACCGTTGTGAGCCTGATTCGCCTACAGCAGATTTCCCGGCGCTACGTCATGGGCACGGAGACGGTCCATGCCTTGCGGGAGGTGTCTTTGGAAATCGCCAAAGGCGAGTATGTGGCGATCATGGGACCCTCGGGTTCCGGGAAATCCACGTTGATGAATTTGCTGGGCTGCCTGGACTCGCCCTCAGGGGGCAGTTACGAATTGAACGGCAACCGGGTGAGCGAGATGAATGACAACCAGCTCGCGGAAATTCGGAACCGGGAAATTGGCTTCATCTTTCAGACCTTCAACCTGCTGCCGCGGTCGGACGCGTTGCGCAATGTGGAATTGCCCCTGGTTTATGCCGGGGTCTCCCCCTCCCAGCGCCGCAAAGCCGCCCTGGATACGCTGGCCAGTGTGGGGCTGGCGGAACGGGTGCACCATAAGCCGAACGAGCTTTCCGGCGGTCAGCGGCAGCGCGTGGCGGTGGCACGGGCACTGGTGAACCGGCCTTCGATCTTACTGGCCGACGAGCCCACGGGGAATTTGGATTCCAAAACCGGCGCGGAGATCATGGCCTTGTTTGAAAACCTCGCCAATCAGGGGAACACGATCATTGTGGTGACCCACGAGGAAGCGATTGCCCGGCAATCCCGGCGCATCATCCGCATCCGGGACGGACTGATCGCGAGTGACGAGCGGATCCGCTAACACGGGATGAATCTATTCACCGAATTGCGTGAAGGTTTGAGTATTTCCTGGAGTGCCATCCGGGCCAACAAACTGCGCTCGGCGCTGACCACCCTCGGGATCGTTATTGGGATTGTGACGGTGACTTTGATGGGCACGGCGATTCAGGGTTTGAACAGTTCCTTCGTGCAAAGCGTGTCTTCGATTGGCGCGGATGTTTTGTTTGTGGACCGGCGGAACTGGATCAACCAGTCGGCCCAAGATTGGATTCAGGGCCAGAAGCGCCCTCCATTGACCCTGGCGATGGCCGATGGACTGGCGCGCCAGCTCACCATGGCCTCGGCGATTGCGCCCGTGGCGGACGATAACGCGGATGTCAAATACAAGAAGCGCCGGTCCTCCAGCGTGGAAATCATCGGCACCACCGAAAACTATGAGATCACGATGGGCCTGACCGTGGAAACCGGGCGGTTCATGACGGCCGGGGAATGCAGTGGCGGGCGGCCGGTGTGTGTGCTGGGGGCGATGGCGGCCACTAATTTATTTCAGGGGGAATCGCCGCTGGGCGAGAAAATCATGATTGGCCAGCATCAGTTTGAAGTGGTGGGCGTTTTGGAAAAGCTGGGAGGGATGGCGGGCAATGGCGGGGTGGATGACCAAATCATGATTCCTCTGCCACAATTCACCCAAAATCTGGACCATAACCCGGATTACGAAATGCAGATCAAGATCAGTCATGTCGAGCAGATGGAGGATGCGGTGGAGGAAGTCCGGGTGGTCATGCGCCGGTTGCGGCAACTGCCGCCGGGGACGCCGGATAATTTTGCGATCAACCAACAGGACCAGTTTCTCAAATTATTCCACCAACTGGCGGGCACCATTGGCGGGGTGGGCTTGTTTATCACGGGGCTTTCACTGTTTGTGGGGGGCATTGGCATCATGAACATCATGTTCGTTTCGGTGGCGGAGCGGACGCGGGAGATCGGGGTGCGCAAGGCGATTGGTGCCAAGCGGCGGACCATCCTGCTGCAATTTCTCATTGAAGCCGCCAGCATCTGCCTGCTGGGGGGGCTGATCGCCCTGGCCATTGCGTGGCCCGCCACGCTGCTGCTGAACAAAGTCATGCCGTCCAGTCTGTCCCTGGGCATCGTTGGCGTGGCCTTGCTGGTATCGCTGGTGACCGGCGTGTTGTCCGGCTTTTTCCCGGCCTGGCGCGCGGCCCGCATGAACCCGGTGGACGCCCTGCGCAATGAATAAAACCGGCATCCTGGCATTTTTGGGCGAGTTGCAAGAGAGCTTCTTCATGGCCATGGCGGCGCTGCGGGCGCACAAATTGCGTTCCGCCCTGACCTTGCTCGGGGTACTGGTGGGCGTGTTCTCCATCATCGTGGTAATGACTGCCATGCGGGTGTTGCAAAACGACATCAATCAAAAATTGAGTTCGCTCGGTGGCCAAACCTTCATGATTCGCAAATGGCCCGCCATTTATTTTGGCGGCTCCAGCGCGGATTTTGAGAAATACTGGCGGCGCAAAAACATCACGCTGGAGCAGGGGTTGCGGCTCCAAAACAAGGCCAGCCTGCCGATCAGCATGGGCATGGAAAGTTCTTTCTGGGCCGGGGAAATCATTACCCGCTTTAAAAAAAGCGCGCCGACGGTGCAAATGTATGGGGAAACCCCGGGGAGCTTTTCCGCGCATAACTGGGAGCTGGGGGAAGGCCGTTTAATTTTGGACTCGGATGTGGACAGCACCCGCGATGTGTGTGTGCTGGGCAGCAGTCTGGCCACCAATATTTTCCCCAATTTCTCGGCGGTGGGGGAACGTGTGAAAATTGACGGCATTAATTACACGGTCATTGGGGTGCTGGCGCCGAAGGGCGGGGCGCTGGGCGGCGATCAGGATAATTTTGCCGTGGTGCCGCTGACCACGGGTTTGAACCGGTTTGGGCGCTGGAATCGGAGTTTGACGATTCTGGTGCAGGCACGGGACACGGCCAGCTACGATGACACGGTGGAGGAGGTGCGGGGTGATTTGCGCACCATCCGCAAGGTGCCGCCGGGCGAGGAGGATGATTTTGAAATTGCCTCGAACGACTCCATGATTGAGCAATTCAGCAACTTCACGCGGGCCGTGCGCATTGGCGTGGTGGTGGTGAGTTCCATTGCCCTGGTGGCGGCGGGCATCGGCATTATGAACATCATGCTGGTGTCGGTGACGGAGCGGACCCGGGAAATTGGGATTCGCCGGGCCATCGGCGCCAAGAAGCGGAATATTATGACACAGTTCATCATGGAGGCCGTGGTGCTCTGCGAACTGGGCGGGGCAGTGGGGGTGGCCTTGGGCATTTTAGGTGGTAATGCCACGGCTTATTTATTGCATCTGGAAGCGGTGATCCCGGTGGATTGGATTTTCATTGGCCTGGGTATCTGCTCCTTTGTGGGTATTGTGTTTGGGACTTACCCGGCCTGGAAGGCGGCGAATTTGGATCCGATTGAGTCGCTGCGGTACGAATAAGCGGGCGGGCGGTGGGGTTGACCTTCTACTCTTGAGTTGAGGCCACGCCGGTCATGTGGCAAAGAATGGCCACAAAGCCAACCGCCCCGGAATAAGTTCCGGGGCGGTTGGCGTTTGAATTGAATTCTTAAATCAGGCTTTTTTGTCGCCCTTGGACTTTTTGTCGCCCTTGGCTTTGGCATCGGCAGCGGGGGCCTTGTCGGCTTCGGCAGTGCGGCCACGCTTTTCAGTGTGGGGACGCTCGGCTTTGGCGGCGGCTTCAGCGGCGGCGATGGCTTCGGGGGTGGCCGTGGTCGGATTCAGGCTTTCCACGCGCACCTTGAGGGTGGACTTCAACTCCGTGTGCAGGCGGAGCTCGACTTCGTGCTCACCCAGCGCGCGGATCGGCGCTTCCAAATGGATTTTCTTCTTGTCGAGGGAGATTTCGAATTGGTGCTTCAACTCGTCGGCAATCATGCCGGAGGTGACGGTTCCGAACATCTTGCCGTCTTCGCCGGTCTTGACCTTGACGACGCAGATGAGCTTGGAGACGCCCTTGGCCAGTTCGTTCATGGTGTTGAACTCATGGGCTTCGCGTTCAGCGCGGCGCTGCTTGAGCGACTCGATCCGGCGTTTATTGGCACCCGTGAGGGGAATCGCCAGACCCTGCGGGAGCAGGTAATTGCGCGCGAACCCGGCGGCTACTTTGACCTGGTCGGACTCGCCGCCCAGACCGATGATGTTATGAGTAAGAATGACTTCAGTTTTTGCCATACGAAAAATTATTGGTTGCGGATTTAAAAATCAAAACGGCACGTCGTCGTCCTGGGGCGGCTCGGAGTCGCCGGGATCGGAGGGTGGGGGCGGGGCGGAGGGGGCCGGAGCCGGGCGGCTGCTGCGCGGCGCTTCGGCCACGCCAGAACCGTCGCCCTTGGAATCCAAAAAGCTGAAATTTTCCAGTACGACTTTCAGTTTGCTCTGCTTCTGCTTGGTGTTTTTATCCTCCCAAGAATCGAGCTTGAGGCGGCCTTCCACGAGCAGGGGGCGGCCTTTTTTGAGGTACTGGCCGATGACTTCGGCCTGGCGGCCCCAGACATCGACATCGATGAAGCTGACTTCTTCCTTTTTCTCGCCGCCCTCACCGCTGCTGTAAACGCGGTTCACGGCCAAAGTAATGCGCGCCACAGCCGTCCCTTTCGGGGTGTAGCGCAATTCTGGATCGCGGGTGAGATTCCCCGCGATGATTACTTTGTTAAAGCTGGCCATGGCCAAAAATTACTTCGCCGCGGCGGCAGTCGCAGCCTTGGGTTCCGGCGATTCGGTAAACAGCGTGCGGAAGACATCCTCGTTCAAGGCGAACTTGGATTGCAACTGCGCGACGACCGAGGGGGTGCCGTTGAAAATCACGTTGGCGTAGAAGCCGGACGTGAACTTCTTGTCGGCAATGCGGGAAAACGCTTTTTTGTCCATTTTCTGGACCGTTTCCACTTTGCCACCGGTAGCCGTGATTTCCGCAGAAATCTTGTCGAGAACATCTTTGATGCCCTCTTCTTTGCCTGCGATGTTCAAGATGAACAAACCTTCGTATCGTTTCACTTTTTTATATTCTCGTTCCCGGAGTTAACCACTCCGTTGTACTGGTTCATTGCTTTTGCTATTCCGGCGTCGAGCCAGCATTCCACCTGGTCGGTCGCCACCGTCAAAACTTTATCCAACAAAACACTCTCCACTGGCTCAAACCGCCCCAGCACGTAATTGCTGATTTCCCGGACGCCATCCGCCCGGCCAATCCCAATCCGCAACCGGGCGGTGGCCCGGGAGCCCAGGTGCTGCTCAATGGATTCCAACCCGTGATGTCCGCCACTGCTGCCTTCCGGCCGCAAGCGCAGGGCACCCAGCGCCAAATCCGCATCATCCACCGCCAGCAACACCCGCGCCAGCGGCAGCTGGTAGAAATCCACCAAGGGTTTGACCGCCGCTCCGCTCAAATTCATGAACGTTTGTGGCTGGCACAACCAGACCCGCTGTCCCGCCCGGCGCACCATGGCCACGCGGGCATTAAACTTTTTCTCTTCGCTCCAACCGGCTCCCCAACGGGAGGCCAGCTTTTCGACCAGTAAAAACCCGGCATTGTGACGGGTTCGGCTGTACTGCGCCCCGGGATTGCCCAATCCCACAATAAGATACCCGGAGTCCATGCGCAGGACTGGCGGCTTGCGCCGCCTCCATGATTATTTCTTCTTGTCGGCCTTGGCGTCGGGCTTCTTGTCGCCCGCCTTGGCGTCGGCTTTGCCGGCGGCCGGGGCTTTGGCGCCACCTTTGGCCGGAGCGGCATCGGTGCCGTCTTCCTTCTTCTCTTTGATCATTTCCACGTCGCCGGCGCCCGGTGTGGTCGCGGCGGCAGCGGCGGT
>CAIZWI010000218.1 GCA_903936645.1 uncultured Verrucomicrobia subdivision 3 bacterium | reverse complement strand
GGGTGGGGGCGGGGGCGGTTCCCTCGTTGATTCCTCAGCCATTGTGGTTTTCCCGGCGGTGGCTGGCGTTGCCAGCCCCGATGGATCGCCTAATGGCGAAATTATAATTACCGCCCTTCCCGCCCCCACCAATGCCCTGGCCCCCTTTACCCTCTCGGCATTCCTGATTAATGGTACGTTTGTGCGCTCGCTCACCACTGCCGATGTGAATGGCGACGGCCGGCCGGATTTGATTACCGTGCGGGGCAACCCCAGTTATTTATATGTATGGACCAATAGCGGTGGCGGCATTTTTGTCTCCAATGCCAGCTACGCTGTCGGGGCCTTTCCCTACCAGGTCCTCGCGGCGGATCTCAACAATGACGGTACGCCCGATTTAATCACGGCCAATAATTCCGGCAATTCATTGACGGTGCTGACCAATGACGGTCATGGCCAACTCGCCCTCGCAGCCACGCTGGCGGAAGGTTCAGGCACCCAGCCCCATTCGGTGTGCGCCGCTGATTTATTTGGGCATGGCCGGCTGGATCTGATCTGCGCCAACTCCCAGACCGCTTCCGTCACGGTCTGGTCCAACCGGCTCGGTGGTGTTTTTGCTTCCAATGCGACTTACCAGGCGGGCACCCCGGGTTCGGATAATCCCCAATGGGTTGCCACCGCCGATGTCAATGGTGACGGCAAACCGGACGTCCTCTGCGCCGCCACTGGATCCCACACTTTCCTGACCCTCTGGACCAACAATGGCGCGGGCGGTTTGGTATCGGCCCCCCTGCCCAGCCTGCCCTCGGGCATTTCCTGCGTGGCCGCCGCGGATATCAATGGGGACGGCAAACCCGATTTGATTCTGGATGCGGGATTGACGGTCCTGACGAATAATGGCACCGGCGGCTTTGGGGTTGCCGGAACGTATCCGGCCGGTAACAGTGCTTATGCCGTGACCGTGGCGGATGTCAATGGGGACGGCTGGCCCGATTTAATCAGCGCGAACCAAGGCAACAACACACTCGCCGCGCTTACCAACAATGGTGCGGGCCGTTTCGGCACCTACACCGTGCTCACTGTCGGCAGCGGACCCGAGTCGCTCACCGCCGCCGATGTGAACAGTGATGGCCGCGTCGATTTGATCAGCGGTGATTGGAACGATGGCACCCTCACCGTTCTGACCAACGCCGCCGGCTTTTTACCGCTGCTGAAACTGAATGCTTCCGGCCCCAATGTCATTGTCTCCTGGCCGGCCAGCTGGGCCAATTGGAGCCTCCAGCAGAATAGCAATTTGAATCCCCGGGGCTGGACCGGCTTTACTGGCAGCATGGGCAGTGATGGCACCACCAAGCGGGCAACCAACTCCGCCACGAACGGCAGCCGGTTTTTCCGCTTAACAACGCCCGGGCTTTAAGCCAGCACCTTCAGATGGTAGATGCGGAAAATGGCGCCTTTGGGCTCGTTGGGCAGACAGGCGATTTCCCAACCGTGCGCCAGGACAATTTGCTGGACGACCGCCAGCCCCAGGCCGGTGCCTTTTTGGTTCGTGGTGAAGTAGGGTTTGAAGATTTCCTGACGATTCTCCGGCGGTACGCCAGGGCCATTGTCGCGCACTTCCAACGCCGCCTCGGCGGCCCCGGACTTGCGGGTGACAATTTGGATGTGGCCGTTCATTTCGGCGGCCTGAATGGCGTTGAGAATGAGGTTAAACAGGACCTGCCGGAGCAATTGCTCGTCGGCCTCGATCAGGAGTGGGTCGCCGAGCGTCTCTACGGTGAGCTGCTTTTCCTCGATGTCAAAGCCCAGCGTGCGCACGACCTCGTTGATGGCGGAGGTCAGGGCCAGGCGGGTGCGACGAACCTCGCGGGGACGGGAGTAATTGATGAATTCGTTGAGCTGGGCCGTGACCTCGTCGGTTTGGTTGACGATGGCCGAGGATTTTTCCTGGATTTCCGGGGTCGCGCTGGGCTGTTTGGAAAGGATTTGGGCCATGCCCCGGATAATATTCAGGGGATTGCGGGTTTCATGGGCGAGGCCGGCGGCGGCCAGGTTCATTTCCCGCAGATGGGAATTCAGCTCGCTGGCGCGTATCAGGCGGATTTGCAATTCCGAGGATTTGGAAATACTGCGCCAGGCCAGGCCGAGACCAACGGCGGAAATACCGGCAAAAAAGGCGATACTATAGCGCAGCCACAAATCATCCTCGCTGGTGGCCCGGTATTTCTCGGTGGACATGGCCAGCACGAGACCGTGCAGTTCGTGCTTTTGCACCAGGGTCTTGTAATCATCCTCGCTCATCCAGCGCAGCCACGGCGGGCGCCGGTTACCATCGCGATTGCCCCGGAACCGGGATTCCCCTGCCCCGCCGACGGGTGGTGGCGGCACATCGGTGCCGGTGGCTACCAGGTTAGTGGGGACATGCGCGGGGAATTCATGGGCGGGCGATTGTTCAGGTGCAGGCAGTGACCGATCTGGTCCCGGGCCCGGGCGGTCCCGGCGGGGAAAATCCTGGCCCGCGCCGCGCAGGGCATTGGTGAAATCCCGCAGCGGGATGACCACCGTGGCCGAACCGTTGGTGCTATCCGGGGAAACATTGGCACCTTCGATGGGATTGACGAAGATAACCGTGCCGCCGGCCCAATGCTCGCCCGCCTGCAAAATTTCCGGATTCGAAAAGTCAATGGGCGCCCCCACACTCACCAGCGGTTCGCTGGCCGTGTTCAGCAACACCACGGACAGAAGTTCACTGGATTTCACCAGTTGGTTGGTGCGGCCGTTGACCAGCTCATTCAACACCGGCTCCAGCCGCTCCTGCAAAACCCCCCCGCGAAACCGCATCGCCCGCATCACTGCGCTCAGGGTGTTGGCGATTTCCTTGGAACGGTTGCGCAGGTCGGTTTTGGCCGTCTCCTGCACCCGGTAATGCTGCCCGACCTGCCAGCCTACCACGAGCACCCAAACGAGCAGCAGCAGCCCGTAAACCAGGGAACTGCGACGTGGGGCGTTCATGATGACAGGTTAAATAAGCCGGACTGCAACAAATGACAACCAAAACTTAACGGCTCTTTTTCACGGGCACTTTGTCCAGGAAATGGTCCAGTTCCTGTTCCGAGAAGGAATTGGTCACAAAAGATGAAGCGGAGCCCTTTTCCGTGCCATAAACGCCCGCCAGTTGCTCCGGGCTTTGGAGGATGTGCGGGGTGATGAAGATGACCAGTTCTTTTTTCTCGTTGCTGGTGCTTTTGTGCTTGAAGAGATTGCCCAGGATCGGAATGTCCCCCAGCAGCGGCACCTGATTGTTGTTCACTGCCTTGCTATTGGAGATCAACCCGCCGATCACCACCGTTTGGGAATCCGGGGTGACCACCACCGTATTGGCCGAGCTCTTGTTGATATTTGGCGCATAGATCGCCGAGGAGAAGATGCTGCCACCGGTAATTTCCTGACCCGGCGAGGAGGTGTCCACCGAGGTGTTTTGCGGTTGCAGGATCATTTCCACCATGTTGTTGGCACCGATAAACGGGGTGACATCGAGTTGAATCCCCACATTTTGATAGGAGCCGTTAATGGTGGGAATGGTGGTGGAACTGGCGGTGCTCGCCCCGATGGTTCCGTAGCTCACGCCACTCGGTAAATAAATGCTCTGGCCGGAAACAATTTCCGCCAGCTGCCCGTCCCGCGCCATGATGGAGGGACGGGAGAGAATTTCGGCCTTGCCGGCCTTGGCAATGGCTTGCAACGTCACCTGAAAATCCTTGCCCACGATTTGCGAGAAGCCGCCGCCGGAGGCACCGGAGGAATTGGGCACCGTGCCGGCCGCACCACCGAGGGCATTCAGGGTGGGGGTAGCCGTGCCACTGAGTTGCGTCAAGGGAAACGCCGTGGCGGCGCTCACACTATTATTACCCACCGGCCCGGTCCAGCCGCCTTCCAGCCCGAGATCCACGGAATTATTGTGGTCCACTTCCAGAAACACCACCTTGATGAGCACCTGCCGCTTGGGCTGGTCGAGACTGCTGATGACCGAGGCCACCTGCCGGGCGGTTTCCTCATCGGCAATCACCGTGATCGTGTGGGTATCGGGATCCACGGCAAAGGTCGCGGAACCCACCTGGCCGTTATTGTTGTACTGGCCGGTGGTGCTGGAACTGGCGCCGCCCCGGTTGCCCCCGAAGCCACCGCCCCCAAAGCCGCCGCCGCCAAAACCCCCAAAGCCACCGCCGCCGCCGCCAAAGCGCGGCTGGGCCTGGGCCGCCAGCAGGGTGCTAAACAGGCCAATGGCGGTCGCGCCAAAAATCTGGTTATAAACGTTCTTTTTCATAAATTGAATAATTCAGAGGGATTGCTGATTAAAAGCCGCCACGACCGCCGCCGCCGCCGCCACCTAAGCCAGAACCACCAATGCCGGTGCTGGTGCTGGTGCCCGTGGAGGTGGCATTCTGCGTTTGCCGGTTACCCAGGGCGCTGCTGGTGCTGGAGGAACTGCCACCACGGGAGCTGGTGGAACTGTTCCCCCCAAACATGTTTTGCAAGACTTGGAGCGTTTGCTGCGGATCGCCATGATCCAGATGATACACAAATACCTTCTGATCTCGCTGGGAAGGCACATCGAGCTGATTCATCATGCCCGTGATTTCCTGCATCAAATCCGCCGAGGCCGTCACGATCACGGACGACGTGCGCGGATCGGCCACCGCCGTCACCTGGGTTTGCTTCTGCATCCGGGCATTGCTGCCCCCGCCGGCGGCTGCTCCGCCGCCGCCGCCACCACCACCGCCAAAACCACCCCCACCGCCCATCATCCGGGCAAAAAATCCGCCCGGACCGCCCGCGCCACCACCACCGAAACGGATGGGCGACTGGGTGGCTCCGCTCGAACCGCTGGTTGAAGGAAAGATCTGACCCAATTCACTGGCGACATCAGCCGGGCTGGCATGCTCCAGGTGAAACACGCGAATCTGGGTTTCGCCTTCAGCACTGCTGTCGATCGCCTTGATGATTTCCACCAGGTGGCGGATGTTCGACTGGGTGTCCGTCACCACAATCGAGTTGCCCGCCTCATTCGCCACGATCGTGGCCTGTGGGGAGACAAACAGCGACAAATCCTTGGCGAGCTGTTCCGCTTCCACAAAGCGAATGGGAATAATCTGGGTGACAATCTCCGCATTGTTGGGGATTTTTTCCGGATCGTTGCTTACCTTTACCGGAATGTTGCGGGTCTTGGCATCGTTCTTGTCCACAATCGTCAGTGTGCGGCCATCACGGATGGCGGCATAACCGTTTTTGTTCAGGACGGCATTCAGCAAATCCACCGCCTCATCGCGGGTCATGGGATGGCTGCTGATCACACTCACCGAGCCGTGCACCTGGGTGTCCAGCACAATAATAAAGCCGGCCGCATCGCTCAGGTAATTCAAGACCATTTCGAGCGGGGCATTGCGAAAATTCAGCCGCAACGCATCCACATTGGTGCCGGCCGCCGCGGGCGGCATAAAAGCATCCGGCGAAGTATTCGTCAGGGTCGCGGACAGGGCGGCCGGCCGGTCCTCGGCCACGGCCGGTGCCGCCACCGCCGCGGGCGTGTCGTTAGTGCCGGTGACCCCATTGGTACT
>CAIZWI010000217.1 GCA_903936645.1 uncultured Verrucomicrobia subdivision 3 bacterium | reverse complement strand
CCCCATTAAGTTGGCGAATGGGTGCGAATTAGCTGTCGATGGGTAGATTTCTGTGTCGGGCAGCGACCTGCCTCCACGAAATGCTGAATCGAATAATTGGGATGCACATTAAAAAATTAATAATAGTTAAAAGGCTGGCAGTACTGGTCTGGCTGGCACTGGTTCACCAGCCCGCCTGGGCGATTGATGGGGATATTCGCATGCATGATCCGTCGACCGTCATCAAATGCGACGGCCATTATTATGTATTCGGAACCGGCCGGGGCATCAGCGTGCTCACTTCCACCAATGGTTTTGACTGGGAACCCATCGGCCGGGTTTTTGACCAGATACCCGAATCAGTTCATGATTATGTGCCCAAAAATGACGACCAGTCGGTCTGGGCCCCGGACATTATTAAGCTCAACGAGCAATATTACCTCTATTATGCCATTTCGACTTGGGGTCAATATGTTTCGGCCGTTGGGCTGCTCACCAACCCGACGCTGAATCCGAATAGCCCCTTGTATAAATGGACCGACCGAGGCATGGTCGTGCATTCCGGGGAGGGTGAGAATCTTAATGCGATCGACCCGGGAGTCTGCTTGGCCCCCGACGGCACCCTCTGGCTCTGCTATGGCTCATATCATGGCCCCATTGAGTTGGTGCAGCTTGATCCCAACACCGGACTGCGCCTGGGTGCTAATGCAACGGTTTATATTATTGCAAGGGACAGTGAGGCGGCCGATGTCATTTACCATGATGGCTATTTTTATTTGTTCGTGAACCACGGCAGTTGTTGTTCCGGGGACCGCAGCACTTACAACATTCGCGTGGGCCGTTCACCAAAGGTAACTGGCCCTTATTTGGACCGGCATGGTGAGGATCTGGTGCGGGGCGGGGGCACCTTGTTTCTGGCGGCCGCCGGGCGACAAATTGGCCCGGGACATTTCGGCCGGCTGCAGGAGGGCTCTGTCGAAAAATTTAGCTGTCACTATGAGGCGGACTTGGAGCGAGGCGGAGTTTCTGTGCTGGACCTGCGGCCATTGCTTTGGACCACGGATGGCTGGCCCCTGCCCGGGGAAAATGTGCGGGCAGGCACTTATCAATTGCGGTCGCAATGGACTGGCACGGTATTGCAGGGGGGGGCCACGAATACCCCGGAGGGACGGGTCCAAACCGCCAGTTACCTGGTCCATGCGGAACAACAATGGCAGATTTCCCCGACCAGTGCTGGTTTTTATAAACTGACCGCTGTGGCCGCCGGACTGGCTTTGACAGTTGCCGGTGATACCGTGCAAATGCAGCCCTTCGCCGGTACTGATGAGCAACTTTGGAAAATTGACCAATACTCCGACGGTAGTTTTCGCCTCACCGCAAAAGCGGATGGGAGGGCACTCACCGCAACCATTAACATTAAACCCGGCAACGGAGTGGCCTTGCAGAAATTGGCCAGTGACGATGCCCAGCATTGGATCATCACTGCGCCTTGACGACGAGGCAATTTCCAGTGAAGCTTTTGCTGAAATAAGCCCCCGCCGGGCTCCCTGAAACAATTCATGAAATTACTCATAAAATTCCTGGTCCTAACGTCCTTCGCCATGGCCGCCTCCGTGCCGGCCGAAGAAAAAACTTTGATTAATTACTTTCTGCCAATGCCCCTGCATGGTCCCCTTGCAACGAATACCTGGGGTGCGCCGGGGGTGCTCCCACGGGATCCGCAGAATGGGCTGGAGGACCAGACCTTGAAGCAATGGTATTATTGGGATGGCAAAATCATCAAGGGGCCCGAAGGCAAATACCACTTGTTTGCGAGTCGATGGGAGCAGTCTCATGGGCACAAGGGCTGGTTTGGTTCGCGGGCGGTGCAAGCGGTCAGCGCTGACCCCACCGGGCCCTATCTTGACCAAGGCTTGTGCTGGCCGGATAACCAGGGCGGCAAGGGACACAATGTGACCGCCGTGGTTTTGCCAGACGGCCGGTATGCCGTGGTGATCAGTGAAACCCGGCCGGGCACCGTGTTTGTTTCTGCCACGCCGGCGGGACCGTGGCAGCAACTGGGCTTGATCCAGGTGGACGCCAATGGCTTTAATCGCAACGACGGCCGGATGTCGAACAGCAGCATGCTGGTGCGGCCGGATGGCAGTTTTGAGATTGTGCCGCGCTCCGGAGCGGTTTTAATCAGCACGAATGGCGTGCTGGGACCATACAAACTCCAGGGGCCTTCCATTTACCCGGGCATCCATGGGCTTTCCTTGAACAATTTGGAGGACCCCGTGCTGTGGTTCAGTGGCGGGCTTTATCACATCGTGGTGAACAGTTGGAGCGATCGCAAGGCCTATCACCTCACCTCGCCCGACGGCATCAGTCACTGGACCTACCGGGGGCTGGCGTATGATCCGACCACCGACTTTCTACGTTATACGGATGGCACGGTGAATCATTGGAACAAAATCGAGCGTCCCAACGTATATTTAGAAAACGGGCATGTGGCCTATTTCACTTTCGCCGTCATCGATGTGCCCAAGGAGCAGGACCTTGGCAATGAAAACCATGGCAGCAAAGTGATCGTGGTCCCTTTTGACGGGGTGGCCCTGGACCGGGATTTGGCTGGTTCGGCAGGCACAGCTCCCTAGCTCTTAACATCACCGGCATGAACCGCTTAAATCGTGGCAACCATTATTCGCTAGCGTGCTTGTTGCTGCTGGTGGTCGGTGTGCTTGATTTCAGTACGCTCATCGCGGCGGAATCACCACGCGAACGTCTGCTCCTGGACTTTGGCTGGAAATTTCATCTGGGCAATGAATGGGGCACGGGGGAACAGTTGATTAATTTGGGCATCAGCACCGGCCCGGCCAAGCCGGGTTTTAATGATGCCGGCTGGACCCGTCTGGATTTGCCCCATGACTGGGCGGTGGCGCTGCCGTTTGACCGGAATGCCAATGCGGATCATGGCTTCAAACCGCGCGGACCGGGGTTTCCGGACTCCAGCATTGGCTGGTATCGCCGAACCTTCCCCCTGCCGCAAGCGGATCTGGGCAAACGTCTCTGGCTGGAGTTCGGCGGGGTTTATCGCGACAGCCTGGTGTACTTGAATGGCTGCTTGATTGGCCGGCAACCGCGTGGCTACAACTCCTTTCGTTACGATATCACGGATGTGGCCAATTACGGCGGCACCAACGTCCTGGCCGTGCGGGTGGATGCCTCCCAATTTGAGGGCTGGTTTTACGAGGGCGCGGGTATTTACCGCCATGTGTGGCTCGTGAAAACCGCGCCGGTGGCCATCGCTCCAGATGGGGTGTTTGTGTTCACCAAATTTGCGCATAACCTGCCCTTTGGTCCGGCCGAAATTCATCTCAAGGCCCGTTTAAGCAATAATCTGACCAATGCCGTATCGGTGCCAGTGACGTTCGTGATTTATCGCCCCGGCCCCCAAACCTTGGCGAACGTGGTGGCTAAATGTCAAACCACAACGACCATTCCCCCGCTGGCTGAGATCGAAATCACCAATACCGCCACCCTTGCCGATTACGACGTGTGGTCGCCCGAATCGCCCAAACTTTATCATTTGGCAACGCGCATTTCCGAT
>CAIZWI010000216.1 GCA_903936645.1 uncultured Verrucomicrobia subdivision 3 bacterium | reverse complement strand
ATTATGCATAAAATTCTTTATCAATTCCTGGCGGTGTTCGTGGGGGCGACAACGGGCATGGTATGCGCGGCGGACCAGCCGTGGCTCTGGCACATCGGCCAAACGGATCAGGATAACGCTGAATTTGCCCTCGCCCCGGGAGGTTTTGCCCAGTACACCCAGGATGCGGTCTTTGTGATGGGCCAGTCGGATACGCGCCATGACTGGCCGTATGTTCAACCCGGCCCGGTGGACAGTTGGGCCGGCAGCCGGCCTCATACCTTCACCATTTTATTTGGCATTGCGCAGACTGTTGCCGAAGGGACGGCGCAATTGCAGGTTAACTTGCTGGACACCCAGAGCCAGTCGCCGCCGCACCTGGTTATCACCGTCAATGGCCGGGCCTTTGAACAAAATCTCCCCGCCGGGGCGGGTGATGCTTCCGTGGAAGGGCATCCTGCCCAAGGCAAACCGTGTCAATTTAACGTTACTTTCCCGGCCAGTTTGTTGAAAACCGGGAACAACGTCATCGACCTTACCACGACCACCGGTTGCTGGTTGCTTTACGACAGCCTGGCCCTGGCAGCACCCGCCGGGGTTTCCCCGGCTCCGGCCACCAGCACCGTGATCGTCCGGTCCGCCCAAATGGCTCCCAGTTTGCTGGAGACCAATGGCGCATTGCGCCAACCCCTCAGCGCCACGGTGCTGGTCACGGGCCGCGCGCGGAGCGCCACGGTGCATCTGGGGAAGCTGGCATTGGGTCAAATCCAATTACACCCGGGAGTGCAGGAACTTCATTTTATGGTCCCGGCGGTCGACCAGGAAACCGCGACCACGCTCAACGTGACGGAGGGCGGCAACCTGCTGGCCAGCCGGCCCATCACCCAACAGCCCGTGCGCCATTGGACTGTCTATATTCTGATGCATTCGCACAATGATGTGGGTTACACAGACATCCAACCGAACATCGCCAAAAAGCAGGCGCGCAATGTGGCGCGTTCGCTCGAATTATTCCAGGAGACGAAAGCTTACCCGGCCGGCGCGCGCTTTAAGTGGAACCTGGAAGTCATGCTGCCGGCCGACGATTTTTTGGCCACCGCCACGCCGGAGCAATTGACAGCCTTTAACCAAGCAATCCAGGACGGTAATATCGGGGTGGACGCCATGTATGGAAACTTGCTGACGGGCTTGTGCCGCTCCGAAGAATTGCTCCGCCAATTTAGTTTTGCCACCGCGCTGGGCCATCGTTGCGGCGTGAACGTCGACTCCATGATGATCAGCGATGTGCCCGGACTGACTTGGGGAGTCGTGCCCGCCCTGGCGCAATTCGGGGTGAAGTACATTTCGGACGGTCCCAATGCCTCGCAGACCATGGAGGGGGATCGGATTGGGTATGTGCGCGAGCAATGGGAAAACCACCCCTTTTACTGGGAGTCCCCTTCGGGTCGGGAAAAAGTCCTGTACTGGGGTTCCCAAGGCGGCTATTCCTTTGGCCACCATTTTATATCACTCACCCATGGGCTGCCATTCCTGCTGCAACGGCTGGAGGAGCAAAAATACGCTTACGATATTGTCCAACTGCGCTGGACCAAGGGCGATAACGGCCTGCCTGACGAGGGGGTGATGCCGGCCGTGCGGGAATGGAACGCCACCCACACCTGGCCCAAACTGGTCATTGCCACCACCAGTGAGGCGTTTCATGCCTTCGAGAATCGCTACGGCAAAGCACTGCCCACTTATCGGGGTGACATGACGCCTTACTGGGAGGATGGGGCGGGGTCCTCGGCCCGCGAGACGGGCATTAACCGCCAGGCCACCGATCGTTTGGGGCAGGCCGAAACGCTTTGGGCCTTGTTAAATCCAGGCGTATTTCCGGCCGATGACTTCGGCCAGGCTTGGAAAAACGCGGCGCTTTACAGTGAACACACCTGGGGCGCTTACAACAGCGTTTCCCAGCCCGACCTGGCATTTGTGGCCACCCAATGGAAATACAAGCAGGCTTATGCCATCGACGCTGACCGGGCCGCGCGCGCCTTGCTGGGCCAGGCGCTGGGTACTAATCGAACCACACTCACCGGGCAAACCGTGGATGTTTTCAACACCACCTCCTGGCCGCGCACCGATCTCGTTACCTGGCCGGCCACGACCGGAGGGGAGTCGGTGCAAGATGACCAAGGCCAACCGGTGCCAGCGCAACGGCTGTCCACCGGCGAACTTGCTTTTCTGGCGCGGGACATTCCACCGCTGGGAGCCCGGCGGTTCATCATTAGTTCCGGGCGCGCACGCGGTGGTCACGCGGCGGTCACGGACACCACCCTTACGACGCCGCTGCTCGCCGTTAAACTGGATCCGGCCACCGGCGATATCAGCAGTTTGCGCCGCAGCGGATTGGCCGGGGAATTGGCGAAGGGTAAAATCAACAACTACCTCTACCTGCCCGGCGGTGACGTCACCCACGTTGAGTCCAGCGGTGCGGCCCGGATTACGATTAAGGAAGCCGGCCCGCTCGTGGTGTCCTTACTGGTGGAGTCGAGTGCGCCGGGGTGTCAGCGACTGGCCCGAGAAGTGCGGTTGGTGGATGGCCTGGACCGGGTGGATTTGCTGGATTTGGTGGATAAAACCGCCGTGCGCACGGTGGAAGGCGTGCATTTCGGCTTCAGCTTCAACGTCCCCAACCCGGAGGTACACATCAACAGCCCAGGGGCCATTGGCGAGCCGGAAACGGATCAACTGCCGGGCGCGTGCAAGAACTGGTTTTGTGTCGAACGCTGGGTGGATGTGGCCAATGATCAACTCGGCGTCACGTGGGCCACCGCTGACGCTCCCTTGATGGAATTGGGGGGACTGACGGCCAACCTGCCCCGCAGCCAGCCGAACCCGAATGCCTACCTCAAGCACATCGCGCCGGCCGCCACCCTGTATTCCTGGGCGATGAACAACCATTGGCACACCAACTACCGCGCCGAACAATCGGGCCCCACCTGGTTCCACTACGCCCTGCGTCTGCACGGGGTTTACGATCCCGTGGCGGCCACGCATTTCGGGGTGGAGAGCACCGTGCCACTGGTGGTGACCCGGGCCGTTGGGCCGAGCCCCTGCCCTTCCCGACTGCACATTGAACCAGCGAGTGTCATGGCCACGGCCTTCAAGCCGAGCGATGATGGCAAAGCGCTGATTGTGCGGCTTTATAACCCCACCGGGGAAGCGCAGACGGCGCGGCTGCATTGGACCCAGCCGGTGCGCCAGACGTGGCTCTCCAGTGGCCGCGAAGAACAAGGCGCCCGCGCCCCGGAGACCATCCCGCTCGCCAAGTTTGAATTGGTGACCCTGCGGGTCGACCCATGATGCGAGCCGGCCACCAGGGGAGACGCCTGACCGCGCGAGCCTGGCCGCGATGGCCCGGATGCTGGCCAGCCTTCTGGCTGGGGTGCTGGCTAGGCTGTCTGGTGTGCCTGAAGGCCAGCGCCCACCTCCCGGCATTTTCCATGGCCACCGCGACCATTGAACCTGATGGTCGTTACGAAGTGGATTTGACGTTTGACGTGGTTGCTTTTGCCCTTAATCAGACGTCCCAGGCCACGGCCGATGCCGCCATGAATCAACTGTTGGACGGCCCGGAAACGAATTTAGCCGCACAGGTGACTGCAGCCCGGCAACGTTTCGCGCGGGAATTTGCGGTGCTGGGGGATGGTGTGCCAGGGACATTGGACACCAATGTGTTTCCGACGCTGGAAGATTTACAACGGTACCGGGACTCGCCTCCGACACCCCGGCTACCGGTCATGTTAATGGCCTCCCTGGCGGGACGACTGCCCCCCGGCGCCCGATCGGTGACTTTTCGCTTTCCGCCCGCCTTGGGTTCCGTGGCCATGACCGTGATGCGCCCGGTTCTGTCCCCGGCTTCCGTGATCGCCAATCCGGGACTCGCCACCGACCCGGTTCCCTTGACCCCGGCCCGGCCCACTGTCGCTCCCACGATTCCCGAACCCAGTCGCTGGCATGTGGCCCGGCAATATCTTGCGCTGGGCTTTACGCACATCGTCCCCGAGGGCCTGGATCATATTCTCTTCGTTCTGGGTTTGTTCCTGTTGGGCAACCGCCTGAAACCCCTGCTCATCCAGGTCACGGCCTTCACCGTGGCGCACTCCATCACCCTGGGCCTGTCGCTGTATGGCATTTTCCGATTACCGCCAGCGATCGTGGAACCGTTGATCGCGCTTTCCATTGCCTTTGTGGCGGTGGAAAACATCTGCACCCCAAGATTGCAACCCTGGCGGCAGTTCGTGGTCTTTGGTTTTGGGCTGGTGCACGGACTGGGCTTCGCCGGGGTGCTGACTTCGTTTGGCCTCGCCCACCAGCAGTTTGCCTTGGCCCTGGTCACCTTTAATTCCGGGGTGGAATTGGGACAATTATTGGTGATTACCCTGGCGTTTCTGGCCGTTGGTTGGTGGCGGCAAAAGCCTTGGTACCGGGCGGTGATTGTGGTGCCCGCTTCCAGTCTGATTGCGGCGACGGGTTTATTTTGGACGGTACAACGGTTGCTGCAACCGTAAACATACCCAGCGGACCTCAAGCTGCCGGCGGGGGCAACCCCATCCAGCGCACAATCTGGCGGGCGGAGGGTTCCGCCCCCCGGTTCAAGACATTGTGGTCAGCAGGCCAGATGACTTGATAGTCGCGGAGCGCCGGACAATGGGCCCGCAGCCAGTGACGCACCAGCGGCCAGGGAACGATCGGGTCAATCCCACCGGTGAGCCCATAAACCGGCACCCGGCATTGCCGGGCAATGGCTGAGGGATCATTCGTGGCGATCAATTCCAGCCGGTGGCGGGCGGCGGCCAGATCCAGCTTGGTGCGGCGGACCAGAAAGTCCTCCAGCATTTGGCGCCGGGCCGGGTCGCGCAAGGCCGAGGCCCGGTAGAGGTGGCAGTAAGCCCGGAAACACGTGACAAACCAGCGCAAGAGGAACCATTGACACCCCCATTTCACCGGCCGGACCATCCAGCGCACTGGGTGTTTGACAAAGCCGCCGGCCAGAATGATGCCCGCCATGGCAAAACGGCTGCGAGCGAGGAGGGCCCAGGCTACTTGGGAGCCGAAGGACTCGCCGAGGATCCAGCCTTGTTGAATGTGGTGTTCGGCCAATGCGGTTTCGATGGCGGCAGCGTAATCATCCAAGGTCCAATTCAGACTGCGCGGATAGGTGAAACTCACGAAGCGCACCCGACCTTGAAGGCATTGGCTTAACCGGGAAATGAGGGTCCAATCGCCATGGAGTCCGGGCAGGTAGATCAGCGTGGGCAGACTGCCTGATCCCTCGACCCGAACTTGCAGGGTTTCCGACATGCCTCAAAGGGTCAATTTGGGGAAAAAGTCCCGGGCAGTGGCGTTGGTGTCGGCGCTCAAGTCAGCCAGGGAACATTGCCGCACCACGGCCACGGCGTCGGCAATTTCCTTAACGTATGCGGGTTCGCACCGTTTGCCGCGATAAGGCACGGGAGCAAGATACGGGCAGTCCGTTTCCAACATGAAACGGCCGGCCGGCACAGCGGCGACCGCCGCCCGAACGATCTGGGCATTCTTAAAAGTCACCAGGCCGGTAAAACTTACAAGGCCGCCAAGCTCAAGGATTTGATTGAGGCAGGCCACGCTTTCCCCGAAGCAATGAAACACGCCGCGCACCTGCCCGGCGAAGGGTCGCAACTGGGCGAGCGTGTCGGCAAAGGAGGCACGTTGGTGAATGATGCAGTTGAGTTGGCATTCCCGGGCGACCTCCAGTTGTTGCTGGAAGATTTCGGCCTGGCGCTGCTTGTCGACCGCATCATCGGCGGGTGTGCCACCGGCGGTGCTGGGCAGCCGGTAATAGTCCAGGCCCGTTTCGCCAATGGCGACCACCTTGGGATGGCGGGCCAGCGTGCGCAAGGCCGGGCGCAAATCTGCGGGCGCCAGCAGCGCGTCGGTGGGATGCCAGCCGACCGCGGCATAGACCCCGGGGAACCGCTCGGCCAGTTGCACCGCGCGCTCGCTGCTGGCGAGGTTGGTGCCGATGGAGATTATTTTTTCAATGCCCGCCTGGCGGGCCCGCTCGATGACGGCGTCCAAGTCAGGAGCATAATCGGGGTAATCGAGGTGGGCGTGGGTGTCAAAAAAGATCGCCATGGGAAATAATCAGGGATGGGGTCCAGCGGCCGGGCTGCCCAACTGCTGGTTTAATTGTTTCAAATCCGCCGCGATTGCGGCCTGGCCAGGGTAATCGGGTGCCTCGTCCAGCAAGGCCTGGTCATTTTTAATGGCCTCGAGCAACCGCTTTTGGGAAACCAACAGCGGGCCCAGGGCGAGCCGGATTGCGATACGCTGCTGGCGGGACGGTTTTAAGTCGAGAGCGCGCTGGTAATCGTCGACCGCGGCGGTGGGGTTGCCTTGCACCACATTGAGTTCCGCCAGTTTCTGGCTGAGCACGGGGTTATGGCTGGTACCGGACCATTTCTCAATGACATTCTGCACGTGATCCACCGGGGCGCCATGCACAAGGTCCAAGTCCATTAAGCGCAAGAGAGCCCAATCCACAAGCGGGCTTTGCCGGGCTTTCAGGTCGCGAAACCATTCGACGGGGTTCCGGGCAAAAGGAGTATAAAGGGGATCGCCCAGCAACGTGGTTTGCCAGGACAAAACCGGCTGGGAGGCCCAACCGGCCTCGGCAAAGGTCCAGCCGTGGGCCAGGCCACGCAAAAAGTTAAGAATATCCGGGGTAAGCATCAAATAAGGCTCATTCACGCACCCCATGGTGCAGGTCACACCTTTGGCCAGCAAAGGTCCCACCCAATTTTTGTTGGGGTTGCGCAGATTGCCGGCACTGTAGGAGTGCAGATGGTAGGCAATGGCACCCGGCATAAATTCCACGTTGGGCAGGGTGAATGGCCCCGAGACATTTTCGTCATACCACCCACAATAGATGGCGATGTTGCTCATGGGGTATGCCGGGGAGAAGGTGGCGGCGTTGGTGTCCAGTGCGGTCTCGAAGCCGAGATGCTGGCAAACCAGGGCCGACTGTTCCATCATTTGGTCGCCGTAATAGTAACTGTTGGTTTGATCAAGGCCACGCGCATCGCAATAAGCGCGCCCCCACAAACCATCGCGCTCGGCCTGAAGGGCTTTGTCCACCAGACCGCAGGCAATGGCCGGGGTGGGACCATCGAGCCGGGAAACCAGCAGGATGCCATTGGTGGGGTTGAGTCCGGTCTGATTGGTGACGCCATAAACCCAATTAACCCATGGTCCCGTGAGTTGCGCCGGCAAATTAATCAATGGCAGCCAGACTAATTCCGAGTCCACCGAGGCCCGGTTGAAGCGGAAGCCGGCGGGGTAATCTTTGGGGACAGCCTCTTGCAGGGTGCTGTCCTCACTGATCCGGACCGGCACGCCATAACAGACCACCAGATACCGAATACTGGTACTAACCACGACGTGGTTGACGTGTTTGGGGACGCCATCCAAATAAGGCACCTCCACTTTTCCCATATGCCACAATCCCCTTTGCTCCAGGCCTTCCGCGAGGGGTACTTGCAAGTCGGTGCGAAAACTGCGGCGAGACATGTCCTGATCGGGAGTCAAGGAAAAGCCGAACAAGTGATCGGGAGGCACCTGGCGGGCTTTGGCGTAATATTCGGCCACTTGTTTGGAGGCCGGCACCGCGGAATTGTAAACCACGACCACTTCCTGGCCGTCGCCCCAGGCGGATAACTGGGAAATAATTCCCAGGCAAAGTGCCCACAGCGGGGACATAATAAAAGTGCGTGACGTCATAATGCGGCACCGCAGAGCAGCGGGTGACCAGGAAAATAATAAAATAAAATGCCCCTCAAGGCCAGAAGATATGCCGGCCGACGCCGGCCTTGCAGGGTGGCATAGCTAAGTTTAAGCGACGGATTTAGGTGCCCGAGTGCCCCGCCAATCGCCAGGGCTAACATGAAATCGTTGCCGAAACGCGGTGGCAAAATATTGACTGGAATTAAAGCCATTGGCGAGGGCAATGGTGGTGATGGAACGCTGCGGCTCCTGGCGCAACTGGCGGGCGGCATTTTCGAGCCGGGTGCGGTTGAGAAATTCCACCGGTCCGGCATTGACCAAGGCCCGGCAATACTTGGCAAAGGTGGTGATGCCGATGCCGCAGTGGGCTGCCATTTTATCCATGGTCCAGGGCTCGCCGGCAGCAATACGCCCGGTTTCGAGATCGCGTAAAAAAATTTCCACGGTGCGCTGGTGACTGGTGAGCTGGTTATCTTCGCGGGTTTGCTGGGCGGCCAGCGCATCGAGAATACCAATCAAGAGCAAATTCAGCTGGGCGGCCAGCCGGGACACGGCATAAGGTTCGGGCCAGGCGGCGATGCGCCGGGCAATTTCGCGAAAACAACCGGCGATGGCGGGGGTGGCCTGCCACACGGGGTTTTCACTGCCGCGCAATTTGCCGGTGAGGCCGGCGAGGTCTTCCCGGGTGAGCACCAGCCATTTCGGCCAGTGCCAGGGCTGGTGCGGACGCCGGACGCCGACATCCAGAATCAACCAGTGCAGCCGGCCTGGGCCAATATTAGGGGCCCCGAGCTTGTGCAGCTGCCAGGGGCGAGTGACGGTAAAGTGGCCGGCGCGCAGGGGAAACTTTTTCTGGTCCACGGCAAAGTCCATCACCCCGGTTTCGAGAAACATGATCTCTATCCCCTCGTTGCGGTGGGGTTCGAGGCCCCAGTCCGGCCGGCCGGCGGCATCCCAAAACCCAATATGATTGAGGCCCGGCAGCAATTTTTCGGGAATGGCCAAGCCCGGGTAATGCCCCTTGGTCAGGGCGTGAAAGCGGATTTTACCGGACTGAATGGCGCTTTTTTGCGGTTCGCAACGGTCAATCTCATAGCGCTTGCGGGGGGTCTGATACGTTGGTTGCAGTGGCATGGGATGTTCAATATTCTTCGCCGAATAAAAGTGCAATCCTAAAGCGCGGCATTCTGATAAAACCTAAAGCAATCCAGTATGATGCCGAGCCCGACAAAGAATACCGCGCGACGGTTCACGATTCGCCGCGACCACCCGCCAGGTGGTGCCGTGCGGGGGGCCGATGGGCAATTTACTGGAACCTTATCCCACTTATGAAAAAACTCCTGTCCTCCCTGGCCCTCCTGGCCACCCTCCTAGTCACTTCCGAAACGCAGGCGGCGGACCCGGCATGGCCTGCGGCCGATCCGGCTGCCATGGCCCACTGGCAGTCGCTGCGGTTCGGCATGTTCATTCACTGGGGGCCGGTCAGTCTGACCGGCCAGGAGATCGGCTGGTCGCGCGGCGCGCAAACGCCCATTGCGGTGTATGACAATTTGTATCACCAGTTCAACCCGACGAATTTTGATGCCGATGCATGGGTGAGTATTGCCAAGGCGGCGGGCATGAAATATATCGTGCTGACCACGAAGCATCACGACGGTTTTTGCCTGTGGGACACGAAGCTGACGGATTACAACATCATGCACACGCCCTTTCACCGGGACGTGGTGCGGGAGCTGGCCGCCGCGTGCAAGAAGCAGGGCATGGAATTTGGCGCGTATTATTCGGTGACCGACTGGTACGACCAAGACTGGCCGGTGACCAGTCCGGCTGGAAAAGTGAAGCGGGACAAATCGAACCTGGATGCTTACGAGGCTTATTTGCAAGGCCAGATCAGTGAATTGATCACCAACTATGGGCCGCTGATCACGATTTGGAATGATGTTTCCGCCATGTACGGGGCACGCGGCGCGGCGACGATTGAAATGGTGCGCCGCTTGCAGCCAGACATTTTGATCAACAACCGGACGGGCGCGGGCGGGGATTATGACACCCCCGAGCAGAAGATCGGAAAATTTCAGCTCAACCGGCCCTGGGAATCCTGCATGACAGTTTCCGCACACAATGCCTGGGCCTGGGGCGGTTCCAAAGACGGGGTCAAACCCCTCGCCGACTGCCTGAACATGCTGATATTGGGCGCGGGCGGGGACGGGAATAATTTACTCAACGTGGGTCCCCGACCGGACGGGGTGATTGATCCGGCGCAAGCGGGGTTGCTCAAACAAGTGGGTGACTGGCTGGCGACCCACGGGGAGAGCATTTACGGAACACGCGGCGGACCGTGGAAGCCGGGCAACCATATCACCAGCACCCGCAAGGACAAGGTGGTTTACGTGCATGTCATGAAATCCAGCGACGGCAAAGTCGAGTTGCCGGCCCTGCCCGCGACCATTCAAGCAGCCACCTTGCTGAACGGCCAGCCGGTGACATGGCAGCAAAACGAAGGCCGGT
>CAIZWI010000215.1 GCA_903936645.1 uncultured Verrucomicrobia subdivision 3 bacterium | reverse complement strand
GTTTGCCCGGCAGCAGGCGGACGGGGAGACGGATGCCCAGGACCTGGTGCAGGAGGCGGTGGTGGCGTCCTGGCAGCGGCAAAGCGGCGGGGTGCCGCCCCCGCTGGGATTGGTTTATGCGACGATCCGGCACCGGGCGATTGACTGGGCGCGGCGGAACGGCCGCCGGACAAACCGGGAGGCGGCGGTGCACCGGGACGGTCCGGAATGCTGGTGGGATGCCGGGGTGGATGAACGGGAACGGAGTCAATTGATCCAGAAAGCCCTGCGCACCCTGCCGGACATTTACCGCGAGGTTTTGACGTTGAAAGTCTGGGGCGGGCTGACCTTTGGCGAGATTGCCGAAGCCCTGGACATTTCCGCCAACACGGCAGCTTCACGCTACCGTTATGGCTTGGAGGAATTGCGAAAAGCAACCCGGGAGGTATTGGCATGAACGAATTGGACGAACAGCAATGGGAAGCGGAGTTGCGGCGCCTGGCACCGGCGCGGCCACCGGAGGAATTCATGGCACGCTTGCGGGCGGCCCGGCCGGAGCGGGTAAAGACGGCATGGCGACCGCTGCCGGCGGTGCGCCCTTGGTGGGACTGGCGCTGGCTGGCGCCGGCGATGGGGCTGGCTGTGGTCGTGACGGGAGTCATCCTGGGCCTGGCGAAATTTTCCACTCCGCGGGCGGCGGCGGCGGGCTTGAAACCGGATGATGTGCAAGTGAATGAGGAACTGGTTTCGTCCTATGAGGTGGTGGCCCAGCTGCCCGGTGGCGAGCCGGTGCGCTTCCGGTGCCGGCAATTGCGAGATCAGATGGTGGTGCGCGACACCGTTCGGGGCGTGGAAATCGAAACGAGCAGCCCGCGGGTGGAGGTAACCCCGGTGCGGTTTGAAACTTATTAACGAGGCAATCAGCGGTGACGGATTCCAGGGCGGGGACAGGCAACAATCAATGAATACAAATGACATATGAACTACTTAACGAATCAAATCAAACTGGCCGTGGCGTTTGCCACGGGGGTGCAAGTGGCGTGGGGCATGGCGGGTTTTGCCCAGGCGGAGGAAGTGCGGACCATGTTGGTGAAGGCCCCAGCCGCGGCAGACGATGCGGCGGGCGCCAATGGGTCCAAGGCCCAAATGCTTTTTACGACGCAAATTAAGAGTGATGGGGATGGCCCGGCGGCCGGCGCGGGGGGATCAGTCAGTCAGCGAAAAATTATTATTCAAAGCATTGAGCCGGACGGTGGCCCGGAAGGCGTGAAGGAGTCCACGTGGCTGGGGCTCGCAGCGGAGGAGTCGCCGGAGGCGCTGTCCGCGCAATTAGGGCTGAGCCCCGGGGCGGGGTTGACGGTGAATTACGTGGCCAAGGACAGTCCGGCGGCGAAGGCGGATTTTCACAAGAACGATGTGCTGGTGGAACTGGACGGCCAGCTGTTGGTGGACCCGGTGCAGTTGCGCAAACTGGTGCAAATGCATGGCGAGGGGGAGACGATCAAACTGACCTATTTCCGGGCGGGCAAGAAGCAGACGGCGGCGGTAAAATTGGGCAAGCACAAGGCCGAGGCAACGCTGAAATGGGATCAAGGCCGGATGCCCGGCGGGCTGCCCAAAATGCAGTTTCGGTTGCAAGATTTCGATGGCAAGCTGGCGGGCATGGACGATGCCCTGGCCCGGGCAGGCCTGGACAAGACGAAGATGAACGGGGAAATTCAACGCGCCCTGGAACAAACCACCAAAGCTATTCAGGACTCCCTGGGCAAGGCGACTTCGAACGCGGGTTCACTGGACAAAGTGCAGGCGGAGTTGGCGGCGCTGGCGCACAATGGGGTGGCGGTGGGCAAGGATGCCACGGTGATCGTGCGTTCCTCCGAGAGTTCCCAGCGGACCATGGTAAAAACTGACGACAGTGGCACCATTATTTACGAGGCGGGAGCCAAACAGCATCTGACCGCCCGCGACAAGAGCGGCAAGACGCTGTTTGATGGGGACATTGACACGACGGAAGAGCAGGCGAAGGTGCCGAAGGAAGTTTGGGAGAAGGCCCAGCCATTGATTCAGGGGGAAGGGCATTAAGCGCTGATGGTACAAGACCAGTGGAGCGTTGAGAGGCATTCCAAACGATGAAATTATTAAGGGATGAGGCGACGCAGGAACTTGCCTTTAGAGCGGCCGATCGCCATTTTTCGGGGTGAATGAAGCGATTTTTGCGACGGTTTGGGCGGGGGGAACTCCCGTTGGGACGGCTGGAGGCATTTAGTGACGGGGTGTTTGCGATTATTGTCACCCTGCTGGTTTTAGAATTGCATGTGCCGGCACTGGGAGCGCATGCTGACAGCTCGGGGGAACTGGGGCGGCAATTGGTGGCGCTGCTGCCCAAATTTTTGAGCTGGCTGATCAGTTTTGTGATCGTCTGCAAATTTTGGCTGAACCATCACCATATTATGGAGCTGGCGAGCCATGCCAATTATGGGTTGATCTGGCTCAATTCGATTTTCCTGATGTTTCAATCCTTGGTACCTTTTCCCACGGGAGTGATGGGGGAATATCCGGAAAATTCGCTGGCGGTGAGCCTGTTTGGGGTGGTGATGGCGGTTAATACGCTGATCTTTATCGTGCTCCATGCTTATATTCTAAAGAATTTGCTCAAACCCGAAGTGGCGGACGAGCAGGATCCGCAGGTTATTCGCAAATCCATGCTGGGGCCGGCATTTTATTTGTTAGGGGCGGGCATGGCCTGGGTAAGCCCGTGGCTGGCGTTTGGGCTGTATGGGATCACGCCGCTGTTTTTTATCACGCCGGTCACGCGGGAGAAGAAGCCGGCTTAGGTGGCGGGAATATAGCGTTGCAAGGCCTGGGTGGCGCCGAACAGGGCTAGAAACGCCAGGCTCAAACCGCGGGGGCATTCCGGGGCCACGGCCAGCCAGTCCACAAACACGATGCCGGCCAGAAGCCCGGAGACCACGCGGCCGACATTGACGGTGCCGGACAGGAAGACCGGCCGCACACAACGGGCGATCCAGAGCGCCAGGACGGAGGCAAGCCACAGGCCGGCGGGGCGGGCGTCGGCGGGATCCATGAGCCACGCCAGAAAAAACGGGGCGGCCAGCAGTAATAGCGGCCAGTAAGGCACGGGGCCGCGGTAACTTTCCCGGCGCGCCACATAGCTCAAGCCGACAATGTAGAGTGCGAGTGCCAAACCACACCAGACGGCCCAGCCGACCATGGCGTCGGGGTCGGCAGCCCCGGCGATGCCGGCAATAAAATAGACCCAGAACCGGCAGATCCCCATGAGCCAGGGGGAGGCGGTGACTAATTTATGCGCCTGATTGTAAAGGATGATAGAGGCAGCCAGGACCAAGCTGAGAGTGCCGGCGAGCAGGCCGGTGACGAACAAGAGTAAAATTCCCAAACCCAGCCAGGCCCAGCCGTAGCGCCAGACTTCCGGGGCGGTAATCTGGCCGGAGGGAATGGGGCGGGTGGGGCGGCGCTGCCGGTCAAATTCGGCATCAAACGCATCATTTAAGTACATGCCGCCGAGATAGAGCGAGCTCATGCCGAGGAGCAGCCAGGGCAGCCGGGAGCTGTTGCCCGCGCCGGCCAACCACCAGCCGGCGAGACAATTGGACCAAACGGTGGGCAGATTCGACACGCGGCCCAATATGAGCAGCGTGCGGAGTCGGGCGGCCAGCGTTTGATGCATGGGGACTAGGAAATCACAAACCTGCGGCGTTGGCGAGTCTGCCCTCAGCCAGGCCCCGCTCGGCGAGGCGGGCCAGGGTCCAGGCATATTCGGCGGCGAGTTGAGCTTCCACGCTCCGGCTTTTTAAGGCCGGCGGCAGGACTTCCCAAGTGTAGGTTTCCATTTCCAGATGCTGGCACAGCCCGGGGTGGGCGGCGAGCACATCCAGGGTGCCGAGCAAATGGTCCTGGGTGCTGGCAAAGGGGGCGGCGGTGGGCGCATGCAGGGGAACGTGAAAATGGATCCGCCATTCCGGCGATAAGGCAGCCGCGGCGACGGGCTCCGTGGCGGCGAGGGCGGCGGGCAGGTCAGGGAAATAAGTGAGATTACCGCTCGCGCTGCGGGAGACCACTTGGTGGAGATAAACCGGGTCAGCGAACTGGGCCAGAGCGGCCCGGGCGGCGGCGGTGGGGATGGTTTTGAGGGCGGAGCTGAGGTGAATTTTGCTGATTTTGATACCGGCGGCATGCAGACGTTCGAGCGCCGCGCGGGGTTCCTCAAATTCCACTGCCAGATGGCAGGTGTCGTAATTGACGCCCAGAAATTGATCCAGCCGGTCATCGTGCGGCCGGTCGTGGCGCAGCGCCGCGAAGAAATCGACGGTTTCGGCGGTGTTTTCCAGGAGGCACAGGGGCTCCGGTTCCAGTCCCAGATGCAGGGAGCGCCCGCTGGACTGGCTGACTTGCGCGATGTGTTCGACGCATTGCCAAAGATTTTGCCGCAGGGCTGCCACTTGGTTTGGGCCGGGGTGGAAGCCCTTGAACGAGCCGGGCAGGGTGCTGACGCTGCCGGCCAAGCCGGGGGGAACCAACTGGGCCAGCAGGTCGAACAATTGGTTGGTGTATCCGAGGCGCTCGGGGGTGGTCCAGTCGGGGGTATAAACGGATTCCTTGACGCGGGCACCGTGGAAGGGGCCATAGGGGAAGCCGTTGATGGTGAACACATAGCAATGATGGGCTGCCAACCAGCGTTGGAACGCGAGCAGGACGGGCGGATCGCTTAATTCCCGGGCGGCGGCGGCACTGAGGCGCAAGCCGATGGCGAAGGGCGAACGCGGGGCGACGCGTTCGCGGACGGCCAGCGTGTGGGTTTGCAAGGCGGTGAACGTTTCGGTCCAGGTTTCACCCCGATGAATGTTGGTGCAATAGGCCAGGTGGGCGCCATGATGTAATTCCACGGGTGAAAAATGGGGTGAATCGCTGAATTTGCAAAGCGCAAAGACAAAATTGCAAAGGGGCGTTGACACGGTGCTTGCGAAAGCTTAATTTGCTGAAAATTGCTTAATAGCCATGTTACTTCGCATTAGTCTGATTGTGGCCATTCTCGCCGCCCTGGGCGCGGGAACGCTGGGTTATCTTGAGGTGTCCAAACAAATTCCGGCACTCATCGCCCAGCGCGATGACGAAAAAGGATTAAAGGATACCGCCCTCAACCAACTGGCCACCACCAACAAAATTCTGGTGAAAACCCAGGGTCAACTGGTGCAGACCCAGCAAGAGCTCGCCGACACGCACACGAAGCTGGACAAGGCGGTCGCCGCCGTGTCTGTGCAGCAAAAGCGGGCGGATGAGCTGGCCGACAAATTGAACACCACCACGGGCGAGCGGGACGACGCCCGCAACCAGCTCGCAGCATATACGACCATTGGTTTGACGCCCGAGGCGGTCACCAAGTTGAACAAGCAATACAAGAACTCGCTCGCCGCCATTCAAGTGTTGAATGATGAAAAGCTGGTGCTGTTTCGCACGATCACCCGCCTGACGAATGAACTGGCCAAGTACACGGGACCGGATTCGGACGTCAAGTTGCGCCCCGATTTGCGCGGCAAAATCCTGGCGGTGGATCCCAAATGGTCCTTCGTCGTCTTGGACGTGGGTGAAGAACAGGGCATCATCAACGGTGGTGAATTGCTCGTCAGCCGCGAAGGCAAGCTGGTTTCCAAGGTGATTGTTCGCTCGGTGGACAAGGGCCGGAGCATTGCGAACGTTGTCCCGGGTTGGAATTTTGGATCGGTGTTGGAAGGCGACCAAGTCAGCCCCGCCCACCCGGCTCCTGCTTCCTAATTTACCTTTGTGAAACGCCCCGTTGCCAGATTATTGCTGCTACTCGTACTGGGTGCGGTGCTGGTGAGTGTGAGTGGATGCCAGACGGACGATCCCGAGAATATTTCCGTGCGTCCGTGGAACTCGCCCAAGGGGTGGGAAAACGGCATGCCGATTGACACGGGCCAACACAAATAAGGCTGGTGTCTTTCGTAGGTTTCGCTTTGTAACCAAGTCGGCAGTTTGCCGTACTTGGTTTTTTTTAGCCAGGTTTTATCATCCCACGTTTCCTTTCGCGGATTGGTGAGGACGTCATCGAGAGTGGTTTCCCACCCAGAAACGCTTGGGCTGGATGCCGACGTTTCAACTGGCGCTTCAGTCCAGTCAGCGACCCTGCCCCAGAATTTTCAATTGTTCGGAGGCGGATCTGCCGCGAGCGGCCTTACAATTCTTCACCCAGTTCGACGTTCCAGTACGCCAAGTCAATGAAATGGCGCCAGCTGTCATGCTGGTTGAGGCTGAAGCTGATTTGCACGAAGGGACGCCATTTGGGGCGCTTGGGCTTGCGAATGAGATTCATGCCGGCCTCAGACGGGGTGCGGTTGGCCTTGTGGGTGTTGCACTCGATACACGAGCAGACAATATTTTCCCAAGTTGTCGGCCCGCCGCGGTCGCGCGGGATGACATGGTCCAGATTCAAGTCTTTGCGATCGAAGACTTCGCCGCAGTACTGGCACTTGTTCTTGTCGCGCTCGAAAATGTTGTGGCGGGTAAACTTAACTTCCTTCTTGGGCAGCCGGTCGTAGGCGAGCAGCAAAATGATGCGCGGCACGCGGATGCGGAAGGAAATGGCGTGAACGGATTCCTCAGTGGGGGCCTGTTCAGAAATATCCCGCCACTGCACAAAGCTGAAGGTGCGAAACGAACCGTCCGCTTCGTTCATGACGACTTGCGCCTGGCCTTGAAACAAGAGGGTGAGGGCACGCCGGGCGGTACAGACGTTGACCGCCTGCCACAACCGGTTCAGGACCAGAACGTGTTGATTAAGCACTTTATTCATGTTTCCTGAGCTGAACAGTTAACAAATTGGGCCGACCATGTCAAACAAGGTCTTGTGACGATTCGGTGGCAAACGACAACCGGACGGCGGGAGCCACAAATACACGGCACGGGGTGACCGCTGGGAAAATGCGGGTGCCAGTTGCCAAGGGGCGGGGGATTCAGTTAGCTTGCTGTAATGAAAGCGGGCATTCTGATCATCGGTATTTGGCTGGCCGTGGGCCTGGCGGTGGCGCACGCCCAAGCGGGGCCGGATGAGCAGTATGTGATGATTTATGGGATGATCGGGCAGGCTGACGCCCTGGCGGAAGCTGGGCAGCCGCAGCAGGCCCGGGTGGAATATCAAGCAGCGCTGACGGAATTGCAGAAGTTCGCCATGATTTACCCGGAGTGGAGCACGAATATTGTCACGTTCCGGAAGACCTACCTGGCGGAAAAAATTGCGGCCGCAGAGGTGGTGTTGCCGGTGGAAACGGCCAGTCCTGAACTGCCACCCGTCAGCGCCAATGGACCTTCAGGGGCGGTCCGCGCCTCCGTTTCCCCACCGACCGCCCCCGACGCGCGGATGGAGGCACAACTGTTGGATTTACAGACGCAGGTGGCCAATTTGCAGGCGGGGAATGCGAATTTGACGGTCAAGTTGCGCGAGGCGCTGGCGGCGCAGCCGGCGGCGGTGGATCCACGTGAGCTGGCGGCGGCGCAGGAGCAGGTGCGGTCGCTGATGAAGGAAAACGACCTGCTCCGGGTGAGCCTGGCACGGCCGCAACATGGCGCGGCAACGGCCGGCCTGCTGGTGGCTTCCAATGAACTGATGCAGGCCCGGCAGTCGCTGGCGGAGATGGGCAAACAATTAGCGCGGGCGATGGCGCAGGCGGAGAAATTATCGGCGGCAAAGCAAGCATTGGAGGCGCAGACCAAGACCCTGCTGGCCAGTCACGAAGGGGTGGAAGCTTTGCGGGCGGAGAATACACTGTTGAAAAAGCAATTGGCGGAGGTGCGCGCCGCCGCGAAAGCCGAGGCCGCAGCGGCGGCGGAAACGGCGCGCAAATTGCAGGCAGCCCTGGCGCAAGCCCAGGCACAAGTGGCGGCATGGCAGGCTGCGGCGCGGCGGAGTGATTTGGCAAAGGTGGCGCTGGAGGCGAAATTAAAATCCCTGGAGACAGCGGTGGTTGCTCCTTCTGGCGCGCTGCCAGCTTCCGCAATCGCCCCAACGCCTTTAACGGCTTCGGATACGGCACCGGTATTGGTTCAACCGGGGGAGACCCGACCGCTGGTGGTGAATCGTCCCCCGACACCCACCACCAAGGACCTGGCGGCAGCGCTCGCGAGCGATGCGGTGCGCATCCAGGAGTTGGAGGAGGAGCGGGACATGCTGCGGGTGAAATTAATGGCGGCCACCCAATTGTGGGGCGGTGATCCCAGCCGGGCGGCGACCAACACCGTGGTGCTGCAACTCAAAGAGCAATTGCAGGCTTTGCAAGCCCGTTTGGCGCAGGAAATGACGCGTCCGGCGGCGCAACCCTGAGTTCATCATGCTGATCCAAGGTTTTCAGGAACTTAACCTGGCCACCCGCGGGCGGGGGCTTTATGAATTTACGCCGGCGGTGGCGGACTGGCTGACCCGGCACGGCTGGCGGGAGGGCTTGCTGACCCTGCATTTGCAGCATACCTCGGCTTCGCTGCTGATTCAGGAAAATGCGGATCCGGACGTGCGCCGGGACCTGGAGGCCTTTTTTAAACGACTGGTGCCGGATGGTGACCGGCTGTATGTGCATACCCTGGAGGGGGAGGACGACATGCCGGCGCATGTGCGCACCGCGCTGACGGCGGTTAATTTGAGCCTGCCCGTCCGGGGCGGGCGGATGGTGCTGGGCGTGTGGCAGGGGATTTATCTCTGGGAGCATCGCACGCAGCCGCACAGCCGCCGGGTGGTGTTGCACTTTATTGGTGAATAAACTCGCCAATTCGGGGTATGGGTGGCAGGTTTTTCGGCAGTTATGCGTATGAATATCAGCTGGCTGCGGGGAATGTTAGCGTTGATGGTGGTGCTGGGGGCGGCCCCGGCCGGGAGGTCTGAACCGGTCACGAATGTCTTTGGATTTAGCGGGACGGAGATCTTTCCCATTGATGAGCAAATCAGCCAGCTACACGCGGCAGATTTGGATGGGGACGGGCTGATGGACCTGGTGGTGGCCAATAATTTGCGCGCCAAACTCGAGTTGCTGTATAACCAAACGGGCAAGACAAACCAGGCGAGTGCCACTCCGGCGCGCAAGCTGGAACTGAATGAGCTGCCGCCGGACGCGCGCTTCCGCATGGACAGCCTGCCCACGGATGAGCGGATCGCCGCGCTGGTGGTGACGGATTTGAACGGGGATGGCCGGCCGGACATCGTGTATTTCGGCGATGCGCATGATTTGATCGTGCTCTATAATCAGGGCACCAATGGCTGGAGCGAGCCCAAACGCTGGCACATGGACGACGGCCAAATGGATGCGAATGCGCTGGTGGTGGGTGATTTAAACGGCGACGGCCGGCCCGATGTGGCCCTGCTGGGGGATGGCGGGTCGGTGTATTTCCTGGCCCAACAGGCCGACGGCACACTGGCGGAACCCCAAAAGCTTCCTTATTCCGGCACCCCCAAGTCCGTGCAAATCGTGGATGTGGATGGCGACGGCCGGAATGATTTGCTGCTGGTGGATTTTGACAGTCCCACGCCCTTCCGGTTCCGGCTGCAAAACGCGGCCGGGCAGTTGGGGCCGGAGACTTATTTTAAGAGCCAGCCGATTCGTTCTTACATTGCGGACGATTTGGAAAAAAGCGGCCAAACTTTTGTGGTGAGCATCGCGCAAAGTTCGGGGCGGGCGCTGGTGTCCCAATTTACCCGCAAACCGGGCGCCACCTTGTCGGGGGCGCTGAAGCAGGGGCAGTTTGAAATCTTTCCGTTGAGCAAGTCGGATGCGGGGCAGCGCGGCATGCTTTGGGCGGACATTAACGGCGATGGGCGGGCCGATTTGCTGGTGGCGATTCCGGAGAGCGGGCAGGTGGCGGTTTATTTGCAGCAAACCAACGGCACGCTGGCCCCGGCCAAAACGTTTCCCACGCTGGCGGGAGTGAGTCAGATTGTGGCCGCGGACTGGAATGGGGACGGGCATCCGGAACTCTTTTTGCTGAGCAAGGATGAAAAGGCGGTGGGGATGACGCAGTTTGATGCCAATGGCAAGCTGGCGTTCCCCACGTTAATCCCGCTTGAGGGCAAGCCCCTGGTGATGACGGCGGGGGTTTTAAAACCGGGCAGCAAGCCGGTGCTGGCGGTGCTGGTGGACAAGGATGGTGTGCGCTCGCTGGTGACGCGCACGGCCGAGGGCAAAACCCGCACGAAGAAATTAAGCGACAGTTTCAAATCCAATCCGACGAGCCTGACGATGCTTGACGCCAACCAGGATGGCCGGCCGGACTTGGTGGTCCTGATTCCTTACGAAAAAATCAAAGTGCTGTTGCAAACGAAGGCGGGCGACTTTGACGAAGTGGATGTGGACCCGCCGGGCGGGGCGATGGAACAACCGTGGATTTCCTCCCTGGATGTGGACAGTGACGGCCTGGCGGAGTTGCTGCTGCCGCAGAAGAATTTTGTGCGGGCGGTGGTGCTGGAACAACAACCGAAATCGGACACCACCACGAACCAGCCCGGCTGGCAGTTTCGCGTGAAGGACCAGATCAATGGCGCGCAGCGCGATTCGCGGATCACCGGGGCAACCACCGTGGTCAACGGAACCAATGCGGTGGCTGCCATCTTTTTGCTGGATGCCGAGCACAAGCAACTGACCTTGTGCGAGCGGGATGCCGCCGGGGTATGGCAGGTGGTGCACAATGTGGAACTGCCGGTGGCGGATTTTGGCGGCATCACCTCGGTGAAACTCGGCGGAACCAACACCCAGAGCGTGGCCTTTCTGGGGCAGAACGCCGTGGCCTGGCTGCCGTTGGCGGGGGATCAATGGCAGTTGAAGGAGTTGGACGGTTACGACACGCCCATCAAGAATGGTTTCCTCAATGATGTGGTCGCCGGGGATATCAATGGCGACGGGCGCAAGGAGTTGATTTTCATGGAAACCGCCAAGAACTACCTGGATGTGGTGCTGTTTGACCAACATCACAAGTTTGTGAATGGCGACCGCTGGCCGGTGTTTGAGCAGCACACGTTCCGCAACCGGGAGAACGCCCTGCCCGAACCGCGCGAGGCACTAGTGGTGGACGTGACGGGCGACAAGAAGAATGACCTGGTGGTGCTGGTGCATGACCGGATTTTGGTTTATCCGCAAGAGTAGGTGACGAGCCGGCTGATTGGCGTGAACGCCAATTTTTTCAACTTGGAACAGTGGCTTGACTGCTTTGGGGCCCAGCAGGTCGCCATGCGACAGTCCGCTGGATAAGGCTAGTGGGGCACCATGATTTGGGTATGAAGCCGCTTTTGCTTAACCCAACGATACAGTTTTCGGATTGCCCGAAAAAGCATGGTGAAAAGCAGGGCCATAACCGTCAGGAAACCAATGATAATTAAACTAAGTTTTATCCACGGATAGTGATGCCACTCCTGTTTTATCTCCCCATTATTTGCATTGAATAAAAACACATTGCCGTCCGATAAATGAAACCGACCCAAAAATTGTGGGGCGGTAACCAGAATAAATTGATTGTAACTGCTGGCGGACACCTGAATATTGACAAATTCACTAAAATCAGTATACATTGCTGTGGCAAACCAGACAGAATGCCAGCCATATGAAGTCTGTGGTAAGAAAAAAAAATTGGGAATTTCCACCAAATCCTGAACTTGGTAATGCTTTACCTCTTTGCCGTTGTTATAAAATTTCAAACACCAGCGCCATGGTTCATGCTTCTGGGATTCAATGGCAAACCGATTCAACCGAACCAATAGCTTAAAATCGCCCGACGCAAATAATTCGCCATCATCAGCAAACCAATCCAAAGGCTGGACGCATTGGAGAGTATCAAGGCGAAAAATCCCATTCGTATGGAACTTGTCCCGCAAATCAATATTTTGACCGGAAGGCAGTCGGAAAAAATGATCGCGATCATTTTCAATTTTTACCGGGGATCGCATCACCAGCAAAAACTGCTGGTCGGCTGAGAGGATGGCGTACGAGGATGGGCAATAGAGGCTGGCCGAACAGCGGTTGGGTAAAAACAGCCCGGCAACAACTGCTGCAATAAAAGTGAACAAGATGATCGCAGCTTGTTTTGCCACTTTCAGATTATCGCTCATCGTTTGAACAATGCCATCCCCAAGGACATTACCACCCCGCTGGCTTGATGTCAATACGAAAGGCTCAGGAAAGGCAATTTCCGGTCCAAGCCCACCCCGACGAGAAGCCAGTCTTTCAGCGTGGAGCGCCATTCAGACTTAGAGTCGTGAAGAATTTTCCGAATCCGGTCACGCCTTTTAATTTCGGGATTGCACCGGCGAGCTAGCCATTTTTCAGCTTGGCGTCACAAGCCAGTGCCAGCACGGTTGCGCTATCGGCGGTGAGCGGAAACATGACGCAGGCAACTCCGCCGATGCTTGAAGAACAACGGGACTGGGATATTTCCCCGGCAAGAATTTGGCAACTGCCATAAGACCATGCCAACGTGCCGTTTTGCGGGTTGACATGCGTATCAATAATGGTACGTTTTACAGCAAATGAGAGCCGGGCGCCCTCTGAACGTGGTGTTCTATCAAACCGATTCGGGTAATGAGCCCGTGCGGGATTGGCTGAGGGCACTATCCAAGGAGGATTGCAAAACCATTGGGGCCGACATTCTGACAGTCCAATATGCCTGGCCAGTGGGCAAACCGCTGGTTGATCATTTGGGCGATGGGATTTGGGAGGTCCGCTCCCGGCTGGATAACCGGATTGCCCGGACACTCTTTGTCGTGGTGGATCAGGAAATCGTCCTATTGCATGGGTTCATAAAAAAAGCGCAAAAGACCCCAGCCGACGAACTGGCGCTGGCAAGCAAACGTAAAAACCTTTATCTCCAAAATTTATGAGCAATAAAAAATATCGGGGCACGGATCTACGGGATTTTTTGGATGAGCAGGGGGTGCTTGGGGAGGTGGAAGCCCGTGCATTGAAGCAGGCTTTGAGTCTGCAGTTGGAACGTCTGATCAGCGAACAGGCGCTGACGAAGACGCAAATGGCCACCCGCATGAAAACCAGCCGGGCGGCCGTGGACCGTTTGTTGGATGCCTCCAATTCCTCCATCACGCTCAATACTTTGGGCAAAGCCGCCCAAGCTTTGGGGCGCAAACTAAAGATTGAATTGGTGCCAGCCTGATTGTTTACAGCGATTGGGAAACGAAACCACCCCGGCCAGTCATGGCCGGGGTGGTTGGCGGGGGCAACGGATTACTTGCCGCAGCAGTTTTTATATTTCTTGCCGCTGCCGCAGGGGCAGGGGTCGTTGCGGCCGACTTTGGGACCGGAGCGCACGGGCTTGGGCCGGGGTTTGTTGACGTCCTCGGCGGCCTGGCTGACGATGTCGCTGGGATTGGCCTGGCCGGGCTGCGGCGGCTGGCTGAAGGCCGAGGGGGCCGGCGGCTGGTGCGTGGTGGTTTTGGGCACGTTGCGCAGGAAATTCTCAAACGCCATCATGGAGGAGGCACTGCGGAAAATGTTGTGACAAATTTCCGTTTTCACGTTGACCATGAGTTCGTCGAAGATTTTGAAGGCCTCGGCCTTGTATTCCAGCAACGGATCCCGCTGGCCGTGGGCGCGCAGGCCGATGCTGTAGCGGAGGCTGTCCATCTCGTAGAGATGTTCCTGCCACAACTTGTCGATGGCGCTCAGGATGGTGAAGCGCTCGACTTCCTTCAAGGCCTCGGGGTTCTCAAAGCTGACTTTGAGATCGTAGGCTTTGCGGATACTGTCGGTTAAGAACGTGGCGACGGCGAACTGGGCGGGGCTCAGGTCGTCGAAGAGGGTTCCGGGCAGGGGCTTTTCAGTGCCGGATTGCGCGGCCTTGATGATTTCCTCCTCGGGCAGGCCCATGGGGAAGTTCAGATTCACCCAGTCGGCCAAGGGGCGCAATTTCCAATCTCCAAAATCCTCGCCGGCGAGGGTGAACTGCCGGACTTTCTCGACGACCACTTCCTCCATGATGTCCATGAGGCGGTCGCGCACATCGGTGGAGTTGATGATTTCGTTGCGGAATTCGTACACGACGGAGCGATGTTTGTTCATCACGTCGTCGTATTCCAGGGTGCGTTTGCGCTGCTGGAAATGGTGCTGTTCCACGCGTTTTTGCGCCTGCTGGATGGAGCGGTTGAGCAGGGGGTGGGTGAGTTCCTGGCCCTCTTCCAAGCCCATTTTTTCCATTAATTTGACGATGCGGTCCGAGCCGAAAAGACGCATCAAATCGTCCTCGAGGGAGATGAAGAAGTGGGAGGAGCCCGGATCGCCCTGGCGGGAGCAACGGCCGCGCAACTGGCGGTCAATGCGGCGGGACTCATGGCGTTCGGTGCCGAGCACATGGAGGCCGCCGGATTCCGAGACGCCCGGTCCCAGTTTGATGTCGGTGCCACGACCGGCCATGTTGGTGGCGATGGTGATGGCGCCGCGCTGGCCGGCGCGCATGACGATTTCGGCTTCCTGCTGGTGATACTTGGCGTTCAGCACGGAATGCACCAAGCCTTCCTTTTTCAGGAGGCGCGAAAGCATTTCACTGGTTTCCACGCTGATGGTGCCGACCAGCACGGGGCGGCCCAGAGCGTGCTGGGCTTTGATTTCGCCCACGACGGCGTTGAATTTTTCGCGCCGGGTCTTGTAGACGGAGTCGTGGGTGTCCTTGCGGATGTTGGGCCGGTTCGTGGGGATGGTGAGCACGCCCAATTTGTAAATGTCGAAGAACTCCTGCGCCTCGGTTTCAGCGGTGCCGGTCATGCCGGCGAGCTTGACGTAGAGGCGGAAGTAATTCTGGATGGTGATGGTCGCCAGGGTCTGGGTCTCGCGTTCGATCTGGACCTCTTCCTTGGCTTCCACGGCTTGATGCAGACCATCGCTCCAGCGGCGGCCGGACATGAGCCGGCCGGTGTGCTGGTCGACGATGATGACCTTGTTGTCCTGCACCACATATTCCACATCCTTGACGTAGAGGCTGTAGGCTTTGAGGAGCTGGGAGATGGAATGCATCTTCTGCGCCTTGGTCTCGAAATCCGATTGCAGCTTGGCTTTGATTTCCAGGCGTTTGCGGGGATCGGTTTCCGGGCCGGCATCGACATCGTGCAGGGCGGTGCTTAAATCCGGCAGCACGAAGGCGTCGGGATCATCCGGGCTGATGAATTTCCGGCCTTTTTCGGTCAGGTCGGCCTCGTGGCTTTTTTCATCAATGGCGAAGAGGAGTTCCTCTTTCTCGCGGTAGAGGTCGACTTTCTTCTGGTCCTTGTGCAGGTCCAGTTCTGCCTTGTTCATGAGGCTGAGGAACTCCGGGTTTTCCAGAATTTTCATCAGGCCCTCAGACTTGGGCTGGCCCATTTTGACGCGGAAGAGCAGGATGCCGATCTCGAGTTCGAGGGCGGCCTGATTTTGCACGTTGGAGCCGTCGGTGGGCTTGAGCTTCTTGATGAGGGCCTCGGCCTCGCTGAGGAAGCGGTTGCACAGGCGTTCCTGGGTTTTGACGAGGGAATCCACCAGGGGTTTCCACTGGGCGTATTGTTCGTCGTAAGTATGGACAGCCGGGCCGCTGATGATGAGCGGGGTGCGGGCTTCGTCGATGAGGATGGAATCCACTTCGTCCACAATTGCGAAGTAATGGCCACGCTGGACCTGGGCTTCCCTGCGCATGGCCATGCCGTTGTCGCGCAGGTAATCAAAGCCGAACTCGGAATTGGTGCCGTAGGTGATGTCGCACTGGTACTGCTGCCGGCGGTAGGCCGACGGCTGGTCGTTCATGATGCAGCCGACGGTGAGGCCGAGGAAACGGTACACGGCGCCCATCCATTCGGAATCGCGGGCGGCGAGGTAATCGTTCACGGTGACGACATGGACGCCGCGGCCGGTGAGGGCGTTGAGGTAGACGGGCAGGGTGCCGACCAGGGTCTTGCCTTCGCCGGTGGCCATTTCGGCGATTTTGCCATTGTGCAGGCCAATACCGCCGATGAGCTGGACGTCAAAGGGGATCATTTCCCATTTGAGGGGCAGGTTGCGCACGGTGACTTCGCGGCCGCAGAGGCGGCGGCAGCCATTTTTGACCACGGCAAAGGCCTCGGGGAGAATCTCGTTCAGGCGGCGGGCGAGTTCGTCATTGTCCGAAATTTGGGAGAGCTCGGCCTTCCAGGCCGCGGTTTTGGCGCGCAGCTCCTCCTCCGAGAGCTTTTGCAAGTCGGCTTCAATTTCGTTTATGCGCCGGACGACGGGCCAAAACTTTTTGACCTCACGCTCGTTCCGGGACCCGAATATTTTCTTAAGCAATCCAATCATGACAATCTGTGAAAATAGAGGGGAAACGCTACGCTAGGAAAGGCATGGCGTCAAAATCAATCGCTGACGGTTTTTGAACCGCCGGGGCGAAAGTGGCAGCGGCCCGGAGCCATAAGTTACCTGGTAAACGGCGGCTGGGCCGCGCCGGGGGGCTGGCTGGGGCCGGGGCCGGGGGCTTGACGGGGCTTGACGGGATTTGGGTGAAAATGGGTGCAACTTGTTAAAAAGCAATGGGTTGACGCAGTTTTATCCGGTTTTACGGGGTTGGACGAGCTGATGACCGGCGCGGGGTGAGCGCCCAGGTCCAAGCCGGATGTGATGTGATCCGCGACTTTCGCCAATTTTCGCGAATGG
>CAIZWI010000214.1 GCA_903936645.1 uncultured Verrucomicrobia subdivision 3 bacterium | reverse complement strand
GCCTTGCGGCAGCATGGCATCACGGTCAAAGTTATCACCGGGGACAACGACCTGGTCACCCGCAAGGTTTGCACCGAGGTGGGCATCAATGCGCAAAAGATCCTGCTGGGCAGCCAGGTGGAAGCCATGACCGACGCGCAACTGGCCGAGGCGGTGGAGACCACGGATGTCTTCGCGCGCCAGTCGCCGGCGCACAAAAAGCGCGTGGTGCAGGCGCTCCAGAAAAAAGGCCATGTGGTGGGCTTCATGGGCGACGGCATCAACGACGCGCCGGCGCTGCGGGCGGCAGATGTGGGTATTTCCGTCGATACGGCGGTGGATATCGCCAAAGAGTCGGCGGACGTGATTTTGCTGGAAAAAGATTTGATGGTGCTGGAGGAGGGGGTGATTGAAGGCCGCAAGGTGTTTGTCAACATCTTGAAGTACATCCGCATGGGGGCGAGCTCCAATTTTGGCAACATGTTCAGCATGCTGGGGGCGGCGGCACTCTTCAAA
Organism: uncultured Verrucomicrobia subdivision 3 bacterium; assembly: GCA_903936645.1. Taxonomy (GTDB): domain Bacteria; phylum Verrucomicrobiota; class Verrucomicrobiia; order Limisphaerales; family UBA11358; genus UBA11358. Next base: position 6,225 of record CAIZWI010000214.1, on the reverse strand, counting down.
TTTCAGCCGATGCTGCCATTGCAGATTCTGACGAACAATTTGCTGTACGACTTTTCCCAAGTGCCGATTCCCACGGACAATGTGGGGGCTAATCTGATTGCCAAGCCCCGGCCCTGGGTGATGGGCGACATTGCCAAATTCATGGTCCTGCTGGGGCCGATCAGTTCGATATTTGATTACACCACGTTTGCGATTATGTGGTTTGTTTTTAAATGCACGGACACGGCCGCCATGGCGCAAATTGCGCCCGCGATGATTGGGAAGGACGGGGCCATTGACCAGACTTATGCCGCCCAGTTGTTCCACACCGGCTGGTTTGTGGAATCGATCATGACCCAAACCCTGATCATTCATGTGATCCGCACCAACTTGATTCCCTTCGTGCAGTCCCGGGCGAGCTGGCAGCTCTCCATGACCACGGTGTTAATCATGATTATCGGCGGAGTTTTGCCTTACACGCCGCTGGGCGCGCCACTGGGCTTTGTGCCGCTGCCGGCCTTGTATTGGCTATTGCTGGCGGTGACCCTGGTCTGCTACCTGGCGCTCACGCAGCTAATTAAATCGTGGATGGTGCGCAAGCAGTGGATTTGAAAACGGACCAGCCGTTCCGCCATCAGCGGAACGGCTGGTTTGACGGTCCGGTCAGGCGGAGAATGACTTGCCGCAGCCGCAACTTTCCCGGGCGTTGGGATTGGTGATTTTAAAGCCACCAGCCGTGAGGTCATCACTGAAATCAATCACGGTGCCGCGCAGATATTGGGCGCTGATGGCGTCCACATAGACACTGACGTTGCCATCGCCACCGGATAAATCGCCATCCCTTCGTTCGTCGAATACCATGCCATATTGCATGCCCGAGCAACCGCCTTTTTCGACGTAGACACGCAGGGATTTGCCCGCGTTTTCAGGCAGGGCCATCATGGAGGTAATTTCCTCGGCGGCCCGGGCGGTGACCGCTAAAACAGGTTCGGTGGTGGTGGTCTCAGTCATTGCTCCAGCACGTTAACCGGCGTCGGGTCCGGTGTCAAATGGGGGTTGCTAGGGTTGGGGGGGCAAATGTTGGGCGGCGCGGGCGGCTTTTTTGGTCAGGGACTCTGTAAGCTGAGGCAACTGCGCGATCAAACTCGTATATAATTTGACCGCCTGCGGCCATTCCCCCAAGGCCTCCGCCAAGGCGGCGGCTTGCAGCCCGGCTTTTTTACGCCAAAAGGGATCTAATTCCGGTTCGGTGTCGAAAAACACCTCCCGATAATACCCCAAAGCTTGATAATAGAGGGCATTTCTTGCCTCAAGGGCTTTCGGCCCCTCGGCGGGTATGAGGGCGGCCTGCTTTTCCAAGACCAGGCCGAGGCCGAGGCGGGCCTGGCTCGCCAGCGAAATGTTTGTGCCGGCAGCATTCCACGCATGCGTGTAGGCATTGGTGGCTCCGTCATAGTTGGTCAATTGCAAGTAGCAATCCCCCATTTCCCCCCAAGCCCGCGCGCCCAGTTCATTGGTCGGAAACGAGGTGCAAATGGTGTTGAAAACACCGACAGCTTTTTGAAAATTGGCGGTGGGATCGTTGGTGTCCGCCGAATCCATTTTCATGAGGGCACTCCCATGGGCGAACGTGGCCTGCACCCGCAAATCCTGGGGACAATTCGTATCGCTTTCCAACTTTTCAAAATAATCACGGATGGCCCCCGCATTATCCGTCCGGTAAACAGCGGCCCGTCCGGCCATCATTTGCGCTTGATAGCCGAGCCCAATAAAGAGGGGGTTGGTCTGCCAGTTGGGATTTTGAAAAATGGCCTTATAATTACGCTCGGCCTTTTCCCAGTCGCCCAGGCCAAAAAAATAGTCCGCCACCCACCATTGGGCGCTGGGGGCCAGTTCCTGATTGGGGAAACGGGCGACGAAATTGGTGAAGAGGCGCAGGGCATTGGTGGGATTACCCGCCTGGTAGTTGGCCCATGCCTGGGCATACATCACTTGGGGCAATAGCTCATGCTTGGGATAGGCCAGCAACCAATGTTCATATTGGGCCAGAGCCTCCGGCCACCTTTGGGATTCCGAATAGGCCCGGGCCATGGCCAAATCCACCGCCGGTAACAAGGGTGAATGGGGTAATTGGTCTTTGAAAATTTTAAATATGGCCAGGGCATTGGTTGGATTACCCATATCCGTGCAGGCCTCGCCCAGCAGCAGTGTGTTGCTCCCGGTGAGGGGGCTTTGCGGATAGTCCGACGCCAGCCGTTTCATGGTTTGCTCGGCGGCCCCCAAGTCCTGCAATTGCAATTGAGCGCGAAAGCTTTGGTACCGCGCCTGATTGGCCAAAGATTCGTCCACTCGGGGAAATTCATTGGCGGGGAGGCTCAGAATCATCTGGTAGTTGGCCAGGGCAGCGGCATAATTCCCGCTGGCAAACTGTGCATCCGCGAGTTTAAAACGGGCCACCAAGAGATCTTCGGAAGGTGGCAGGTTACTGGTGGCCTTTTCAAAACTTGCCTGGCTCGCCGACCAATTGCCAGCAAGCCAGTCACACCACCCCTGACCCAGCCAAGCTTTGCCGATAAACGAACTTTGGGGGAAATTGGTCAGTAACAATTCAAAATAAAGGCGGGCATCAGCCAGTCGGTTGGTCTGGGTGGGTTGGACCGCAAAATATTGCAGATAAAGTCCGCCCAAGGTTACCCAGGCAGCATCCAGAGAGGGTGAATTGGTAAAGCGGCTGGCATAATCTGTCAGCATCAACTCGGCATTGGTAAATTGGTGCTGGGCGATGGCCATGGACGCGATTTTCAAAATGGCTGACCGTTGTAATTCCGGGGGGGTGGTGGCAGTTAAATTGGCCTGCAGGGCCGCCATCGCCTCGGCGGTTTGGCCAAGTGCTTCCAAGACCTGTGACTGCAAGGCCACACTGGCGCCAAGCCGGGCGGACACATTGCCGCCGGTGATCAGCCGGGCGGTGGGGACCAATTCCATAGCCAGGGGCAGGGAACCTTCGGGATCGCCGGCGGCCAATTTCACCTGGCACGATAGATAAAGTCGCTGCCATTCCAAGTCAGCGGGCAGGGTTTTTGGTTTAAACTGGGACAATAAACCTGCTGCCGTCATGAAATCCTTCCCAGCAAAGGCGGCCTGAGCCTGCAGCAAGCGGGCCCGCAAGACCAAATCATTACCTGGATCGGTCAGTTCCACGGTGTGGAGCAACGCGGCTTGCCTTTGTAACAAATTTGTGAGTTGGGACCATTGCCCATGTTGTGCCAGCGCGGCGGCGGCCTCAACCGCCCCATTCAGGGCGTGGGGCGAGCCAGCAGGCAGCGAGGTGAGAGTGGTGACTGCGGCAGGCCAGTCGCCGCTTTGCAACTGCGCCTCCCCGAGCCAGTAGATATAGTCGTAGGCCAAAGGGCCAACGAGCAGGGGGCGCGAGGTTTTTAAAAATGCTTGCGCCTGGTCAAACCGGCCTTGTTTGAGCATCGCCTGCACTTGAAATAAAGCCGCTTGGGGCAGGCGTTTGGATTCAGGATATTTTTGGGCAAACTGGGCAAAATCCATTTCTGCCAGGGGCCAAAGGCCATCCTTAAAAGCCGATATCGCCGCGTCATAAGCCCGCTGCTCTCTGGTGCTGCCCGCCCAGCCCGGCCCAGTGCTTAAAAACAGCACGAGCCAAACCAACCACCATTGTCTGGGAAAAACCATGGTCCAACATTAAACCACCGCACCGCCGGAAAAAAGCGGGAAAATCAAAAGATCACGCCCCGGCAAGTTGTTGCAGACCCTCAGCGGTTTGCCGGGCAACCAGAGGGTAACAATCAAGCTGGCCACAGAAGGCGACGTCGGCCCGCAATTCCGGGATGCCCAGTAAACGGCGCCCATTTTCGGTGGTCGAGAGTGCTTCCGCCACCGAAGCTTCGCCTGATAAAAAGGTTCGCCAGGCAATGGCGGCAGAATCGGTGAGTTTAAATCCAGCAGACGGGGAAACTAGGCGATGGGCTAGGGCTCCGGCAGCCAGGACATCTTCCAGGGCGGCCGATGAACCCGTGCCGGCGCAGACGAGGATGACCTCGTCCGCAGGGTGTTGGCGGATGAAGTCGGCGGTGGCGGTGAGATTTAAAAAGGAGCCGGCCAGGACGACGGCCGCACTGGCGCAGGCATTCAGGGCCAGGGTCCCGTTGGTGGTGGTGGAAACAATGGTCCGACCGCAGACCACCTCGGGCGTGAATTCGCGCGGGGAATTTCCCAAATCGAAATCGATACCACTGGTGAGGGCGGCGCTGATCCGTAGGCCATGCCGCTCCCCGGCCAGCAAGGCTTGGGGGTCTTTTTCCCGCCAAGCGAGGGCTTCAGCGATGTCGCTCACGGGGATGATGCGGTTTGCTCCATGGTGCAAGGCGGTGATGAACGTGCTCGTAGCCCGCAGGACATCGAACACCACGCACAGTCGGTCACCCAGATCCGATTGGCGAAGGGCGGGCAGTTCGGCAGGAGTCAGGATGGCATGGAGACTTCTCATTATTCTCCAGGCTACCCGGTTTTTGTTCCCTTGTAAGGTGGAAAATGTTATGTTTTGGGCAATTGGTATTGGCCGAGGGTCAAAACCAGACAACATGAGTGACACCAATTCAAGACTGGCGCGGTGGGGGGCAGGATTTTATCCCGCCCGCACGGTGCCCCGGCGGATCAAAAGCATGGTTCGCATGGGGGCAACAAGGCCTCCATGTTCGCCTCCCCACCTTCAACGAGCATGATGGATCACCCCCAACCTTTGGTCTACCTATCGGTTGTGCTACCCTGTGCCAATGAGCGGGAGAACCTGCAACCGTTGATCCAAGAACTCGAGACAGAATTGCAACGCCTGGGCGAGCCTTTTGAAATTATTGTGGTGGATGATGCCAGCACGGATGGCGGGGTGGAGGTGTTGAGTTTATTACAGACTACCAGGCCCTGGCTGCGGATCCTGCGCCATCGGATTAATTATGGCCAGAGCGCCTGTTATTGCACCGGTTTTCAAGTTGCCCGGGGGGATTTGGTGGTGACCATGGATGGCGACCGACAGCATGATCCCGCGGACCTGCCCCGTCTCTTAGGGGCCTTGAAGGGTGAAGTGGCGGCCGTTTGCGGCGTGCGCACCACCCGGCATGACAACTGGGTGCGCCGCATGTCCTCCCGCGTGGCCAATCAATTTGCCACGCTGATGACTGGCGATGCGGTCGTGGATGCGGGATGTACTTTCCGGGTCATTCGCAAATCTGCCCTGGCGGAGTTGCCGGTTTTCAACGGTCTGCATCGGTTTTTGCCAACATTGCTAAGTTATCAAGGGTATCAAGTCGTGCGGGTCCCCGTTCGCCATCGCCAGCGGCTTGCAGGAAAATCCAAATATGGGATAGGCAACCGACTGTGGCGTGGCATGGTGGATTGCCTGGCAATCCGGTGGTTTCGTTACCGGTGTATTCGGGCGGACCGGTTGTTGAGCAACCAGTCCGGCCCGTCTGCCACGTCAAACCCCATGGCCTGGCATGTCGTTCCGGAACCACCAGTGGAGCCGTTGCGGGAGATGGTCAGCGGCGAATTAAAACGGTAAGTTCGGTGCGGAAACCGCGGGACCAATTCATCCCCCGGGCAGTAACCACCTGCACATCGGCCGGCCAGTTGGTGCCATTCGATTCATAAAGGATGGTGGGTACGATGAGCACCGCCGGACGTTGCATCTGGAGGAAATTCCCCGCTTCTTCGGTGGTAATGGTTTGGACCTGATTGGTGATCACCTGGCGAAATTCCCACACCAGGCTGGGTTCCGTATAAATTACCGTGGCCATGTGCATGTCGGGCTGCAGTTGCGGTTTGGCGGCCGCAAACAACCTGTGCGCTAAAAATAGCGGGCGCAAAGTCAGTCCCAGACCGATGGTTGTGACCACAATAAACCCGCCCATGAAAGCGCCCCACCGCGCGATGTTCAAGCGGGGTATCAGCCCCTGTCCCGCCAGGATCGCCAGCCAAATGGCCAGGAGTGGAAAGGCGGGCAGGGTGTAATGGGGCAATTTAGTGCGCACGATGGTAAAGACCAGAAATATGAGGCCGGCTTGCGCCAGCAGGTACCAGCCCGCCAGGTCCTTATTTCGCATGGGCCACCAAAGCCGCAAGGCTCGTGGAACCCGCAGTGCCCAAGGGAAAAAACTGAAGAAAAAAGTGACCAGAAAAAAAGGTGCGGTGGCCAGCCAGCCGAGCATGCCACTGGCACCGTGG
>CAIZWI010000213.1 GCA_903936645.1 uncultured Verrucomicrobia subdivision 3 bacterium | reverse complement strand
GCTGTGAAAATAACAGGAAACCCACTACATGCGGCGCTTAGCTTTTTGAGCTGTGCTGCTGGGGTGCCGATGCCTTGTGTCAGAACAGCCAATCTGGGAATATTAGAGCCTAATATTGTTTGAAAGTTGCTTAATGCTTCCGAGGCTGAAAGGTAAAATCCAGTATCCTTGCGAATAATTCCCGATACTCCAAGCATTTCATATAAACATGCTGAGATGGCCAGGTCAGCAGCAATACCAATTAGTCCTATTTCTATAGCTCCATCAGTAGTTGTCGGTTCATAAGAAATTGGTTTCGGGGTTGCCAACATTGCGAATGCTGCCGTCAAAGCCCTTTGACTAACAATCAGCCGTTGATCGGTTTCAGTCTTAAGAAGGCGTGGCATAGGAGATAAATTAGAGCACCCGCAACTCCCCGCTCAGCAGCTTCGGCAGCAGCGTGTCACGCAAGGCAGCGAGGGTACGGGATTCGGCAATATTGTAATTCATCCGCGCCAGCAGCGGCTTTGTTGCTCTTGTGAAACCATCCATGACGGGCGTGGGCGGAATGATAACGGGCATGTTCAATAGGCTTTCTGGCCTCACGCGCTGATGGCTATTCGACGTTCCCGTAACCATCATGCTTAAGCTCGTAATGAAATTTACGTTTGAGAATAAGGAGAATAGGAATTCTCGGGACGCACCATTTTTAGGTGTCATTATGAGGAATTCTGTTGAACAAATTGCCCGGTTCTCTACTCGGACATCTGGCATCCAAATCCGTGGTATGCCGGGATTTAGCTTTGGAAACCAACACGCTGCCTAAAGGTACAATGAACTTATTGCTTTTAATCGATCCCCCAGTTTCCGGTCTCGGGAATCGGCCTTCATCAAATGCAGGCAGGCTGTAGTGGTCAAAAATTTCGCTGGCAAACTCACCAGGATTGAGTCCGTCTCGAATGAGGTCCGCAAGGTCTATGACCCTTCCTTCGCGCCAGCCATCTGGAACCACATTAACTGTTGCATCCACAAACCAAGTTTGGAACAGCGCCTGCGCCATCGTCTCCAGCGTCGCATTCATCCGCCGGTTCAACTCAATTTTGTCGTCCAGCGCCCCAAGCACCGCCGCGATGGCTTTTTGCTCGGCGATGGGTGGTAGCGTAATTTCCAAGCGCGAGAAATCACCTTTGTTAAGGATGGGTTGCGCCGAGCCTCCCGCAGCTTGATGACGAATTTCGTTCTTTCGTGTGCTGAGGTTATAATAGACAAACTCACTACTGAAGCGGGCATCCACAACGATAGAGTTGATCTGTTGGTTCGTTACGCAGTCGCGTCCCGCTATAACAGCTTTTCCCATATCAGAACCGATACACGACACCATGATGGCACCTGCGGGGATTTTTGAGCCTCTCACGGATGCTGCCCCCAACTCAGTCAGATAACGGGCAGTCGTGCTGATTTTTTTCCTTCCGTCCATGTCTGAGGGCGTAACGAACGGAATTTGTCCGCCAAAGTTTCCTTCAATCGCAGTTAGTGGCGTCTTCCCGGTCACAACTCGGCCAAGATCGCCGAGCGTTAGGACTTCCCATTCACCCTCCATAACCTAGCCCTCCAAGGTTTGTTTTGATGGCCTTTTCTATCTTGGATGACTCGGCGAACTGGGCATTCAGATCAGCAACGAGACGCGACATTTTTTCATCAAATGGTTCACCGTCGTCTTCAAGTTCCTCGGCACCAACGAATCGGCCAGGCGTGAGCACATTTCCAAGCTTGGCAATTTCGGCGACGGTGGCCGATTTGCAGAAACCAGCAATATCTTGATAGTCCTTGCCACGTTTCCAGTTCCGGAACGTGTCCGCGATTTTCGCGATGTCTTCGGTTGTGAAGCCGCGCAAGACGCGATCCAACATGTAACCGAGCTTGCGGGCGTCAATAAACAGGGTCTGGCCGGAACGGGAGCGGTATTTGCCCCGCGCTCTTTTATCCTTCGTCAAGAGCCAGATGCAGGCCGGAATTTGGGTGTTGGTAAAAAGCTGGCCGGGCAGCGCCACCATGCATTCCACCAGGTCCGCCTCAACCAGCTTGCGCCGGATGTCACCTTCACCACCCGAATTGGAACTCATGGAACCATTGGCCAGCAAGAGCGCCAGCGAGCCATGAGGTGCCAGGTGGTGCAGCATGTGTTGCAGCCAGGCAAAGTTGGCATTGCCCTGCGGCGGCGTGCCGTATTTCCAGCGGGGATCGCCCTCCAGCTTGGCATCCCACCATTCGCTGATGTTGAACGGCGGATTGGCCATCACGAAATCCGCCCGCAAATCCGGATGCTGGTCGTTGGTAAAGCTGTTGGCCGGTTCCTTGCCGAAATTGTAATCAATGCCCCGGATGGCCATGTTCATGGCCGCCAGCCGCCAGGTGGTGGGGTTGGATTCCTGCCCATACACCGAAATCTGCCCCAGTTTGCCCCCATGTTCCTCAATGAACCGCTCGCTCGAGACGAAGAACCCGCCGGACCCGCACGCCGGGTCATAAACCCGGCCGGAATACGGCTCCAGCATCTCCACAATGAGGGTCACGATGGCCTTGGGCGTGAAATACTGGCCGCCCTGTTTGCCCTCCGCCAGGGCGAACTGGCCGAGGAAATACTCGTAAACATGGCCGAGGATGTCCTTGGCATGGAGGTCCGCATGTTCAAACGGAATGGTGGCGATCAGGTCAATCAGGCTGCTGAGATTCGCCGGATCAAGCTGGAGCTGGGTGTAAGCCTTGTTCAGCACCCCCTTGAGCTTGGGGTTTTCCTTCTCAATGGCATCCAGCGCGTCATCAATCAACTTGCCCGTGGACGTTATCTTGTATTGCGTGGTTTTGCCGTTCTTCACCTCAATTACCGACCCCGCCGGGAGCTTGGCGCTATCCTGCAAGGTTTTCCACCGGGCCAGCGCCGGCACCCAGAACACGTTTTTCTCCAGATAATAATCCCGTTCCTCCAGTTCCGCCCGGAGGGCAGTGGCATAAGCCGCCGGCGTCTTGTAATCCGCCGGGTCGAGGAAATACTCGCTGTTCGGGTCGCGCAACAGGGTTTCAATCTCCTGCTGCCGGACCGCGAACGAATCCGAGACGTATTTCAGGAAAATAAGCCCCAGCACCGCGTGCTTGTAAACCGCCGCATCCAGATTGGCCCGGAGCCGGTCAGCGGCCGACCAGAGCTTTTTATCCAGATCACGGAGAAATTGTTGGGCGGAGTCGTCGGGCATGGGATTAACCTTGGGTGAAGGGCAGGGGGCTTGGGCTGGAAAATAAGCTGCGACCGGTCAACTGGGCCTTCGCCTTATCCGGTTTCTGGCTTAAAATCAGTTTATCAGTTTGCATCCAGCGTATCCCTTTGAGCATTTACTTGCCTCAGAGAATGCACCCCCCGCCCGCAAACTGCACGGAGAATTTTTGCCCCAAACTTGCCACTAAGCCCGCCTCCCCTCGGGCCGGGGCGCTATTGGCCCCTGGCGCTTCCCCCCGCCCGCCCCGCGCCCTTGTTTTGTTCCCGCCTTACTACCATTTCGCGGTGAAAGGGCTTTATCTTTGCGCGCTTTGCGTTCTCTGCGGTTCCAAAAATTCCCCGCCCCGCGCCTGTTTTACCTGACCACCTGAAACGCAAACCCCTTCAGATATTCCGTTTCCGGAATCATCGGAATCACCGGATGGTCCGGGCTCTGCGCAAAAATCGCCGTCCGTCGCAAGACGTGCCGCGTGTCATACGCCGCCGACAAAATCACATCCTGGAATGTGGTCGTATCCACATGGTGCGAGCAACAAAACGTCGCCAGCGTGCCACCCGGCTTCAGCAGCTTCAGCGCGCGCAAATGAATTTCCTTGTACCCCCGCAGCGCATCCGGCACCGAGGCCCGGTTGCGCGTGAAGGACGGCGGATCCAGAATAATCAGGTCGAACCGCGGAATCACCCGCTCATGCGGCTTCACCGCCGTGTTATCCTTGAGCCAGTCGAACACATTCGCCTGCGCGAACGAGCACGTGGCCCCTAGCCCGTTGGTGGCCGCATTCCGTTCCGAGGCCGCAATGGCATCCGCGCTCTGATCCAGCAAATGCACATGCGCCGCCCCAGCCCGCGCCGCGTGCAGGCCAAACCCGCCCAGGAAACTAAAGCAATCCAGCACCTGCGCCCCCTGCGCAAACTGGGAGACCGCCTGGTAATTCGCCTGCTGGTCCAGATACATCCCCGTCTTGTGACCCGCGATCAAATCCGTCTCAAACTTCAGCCCGTTCAAATTAACCGCTATCGGCCCCGCCAATTCCCCCGCCAGCAACCCGCTGGCATCGCCCAGCCCCTCAAACTTGCGGGAAGCCATGTCACTCCGCTCATAAATCGCCCGGGGCGCAAAAATCTTTTGCAGCACCGGCACAATAATCGCCTTCCGCTGATCCATGCCCAGGGAAGAAATCTGCACCACCAGCACATCCTCGTACTTGTCCACGATCAATCCGCTCAGAAAATCGCTCTCCGCATTGACCACGCGGAACGAGGTGGCCTGGGGCATGAACTGCTGCCGCACCGCCAGCGCGGCCCGGATGCGTTCCTCAAAAAAGGCCGCATTCGCCTCCACCCGGTCGGGGGAGAGCAGGCGGACGTGAATTTTGGATTTGGCATTAAAAAAGCCCACCCCCAGAAAACGCTGGCGGTGATCCTTCACCTGCACCAGCTCCCCATCCGCCGTCGGCGCCGTGACCCGCAAAATCTCCGTGCCGTAAATCCAGGGATGCCCCGCCACAATCCGGTCCGCTTCGCCTGGTTTGAGAACAATCGTCGTTAAAGTATCCATAGTTTTGTAAACAGTCGGCCAGCATCTCATGCCCCGGCCCCGCTGGAAAGCTTATTCGCCCCAAATTTCGGCTGCCCCCCGGCCCCGCGCATCCCGGCCCGCCCGAAAAAAAACTTAACTTTGTGCATTATTTGCTTGCATCCCGCCCCCACCCGGCAGATAACAGCCTCAATCCCCGCTGCCATTATTAATAGTCAACATTAATATGACCCATCCCCCAACCCTTGCCCCTTGTCCAGCCGCCGGCCCGCTCCGGCCCCCCAGCCCGCCCCCACGCACCCCAAGCACCCCAAGCACACCCCGGAAAATCACCCGCTAACCCACCCAAAACCCCAACTTCCCCTCCCGAACCGCCCTTGGTCGAAACTCAAAATCATCAAAAACCCCCCAATTTAATAATCTTTAATGCTATTTCATGAAAAACCAAATTCCCCTCAACGCCCTCCTGCACGACAAGTCCCCCCTGGTCTGGTCCATCGCCCCTTCCGCCACCGTCTTTGACGCCATCCAATTGCTGGCCGCCAAAAACATCGGTGCCCTGCCAGTCCTGGCCGATGGCCTGTTGGTGGGGATCATGACCGAACGCGATTACACCCGCAAAGTCGCCCTCCAGGGCAAATCCTCCAAGGACACCCCCGTGAGCGAGATCATGGCCACCGAGGTGGTGGCCGTGTCCCCTGACGATTCTGTGGCCGACTGCATGCGCTTAATGACGGAGAACCGTGTGCGCCACCTGCCCGTGCTGCAAGGCACGGAGCTGGTGGGCATTATTTCCATCGGCGACCTGGTCAATTGGACCATCTCCACCCAGGC
>CAIZWI010000212.1 GCA_903936645.1 uncultured Verrucomicrobia subdivision 3 bacterium | reverse complement strand
TGGCCGGCCAATTCGATCATGGCGACCTGCGGCTGACCCAGGATTCACTGCCGTTGTGGAGTGCGCTCTTTAAACCCTGGAGTTACGAAAGCTGGTGGCATTTCAAATATGATAACGCCTCCTCCCGGCCCGCACTCAACCGGCTCTTTCGGATGCCCCTGGCCCCGGATCGCGTGGTCACGCCGGATGGCCTGCCCCTGGCGCGGATCCCCGAGCCCTTGCGGATGCAACTGCTCCCCCCCGGCGAAACCGCCGGGGATTACGAGCTTTCTCTCGTCACGGCGAATGGCACCCCGCCGCCACAGATTCTCAGTGTGTTTCCCGGCCGCCCCACCCTGTACCTGACCGAGCGGGGCCTGTATTCCGGGCCCTCAGCCGAGGCTTTGGATGGCAACTGGCATAAACGGATTCCCGCCCCGGCTTTGGAAACCTCGCATGGCCTGAATTTCTTGCAGGCTTCGGGCATTCCCCTGCCCGAATCACTGGCCAGCCGCGTGCGCTTGGTCCCCGTAAAAGTGACCCTCTCCTGCGTCCTGAAGCCCATTTACCCCGGCAGCCAAACCGAGGACATCGCCATCACGGTGACCGCCCGGGCTCCCGGTCAGGCGGCGGAAGATTTTACCCCGAACGGCTGGCAGGGCAAACCCAGCCGGTCGGATAAAAAGACCCGCCCGGCCGCTAACGACCTGATTGAAACCTTGGATCGCTCTGCGCAGCGGCATTTCCCCCGGGTGCTCGAGGCACTTTCGCCCAAATGGGAGGGATATCCCCCCGAATGGCGCCTGCGCCTCACTAAAAAAATGCCCGAGATTTTCGCCCCCTGGCTGGACTCCCTGCCGCCGGAAATCGACTTGGAATTGGATCCCGAACTGGCCTCCCTCCGCGATGCCGCGGTGAGTGGCACCGTGTCCCTCGACGTCGCCGAGTCCGGCATGGACTGGTTCGATCTCAAAGTAGTGCTGAATGTCGGCGATGCCACCCTGACGCCCGAGGAGTTAAAATTATTGCTCAATGCGCGCGGTGGTTTTGTCCGTCTGGGCAAGAAAGGCTGGCGGCGGCTGGATTTCAATTTGACGAAGGAGGATGACGAACAGCTGGCCCGGCTCGGCCTGCATGCCCATGATTTCAGCGCCGAACCGCAACGTTTCCACGCCCTCCAGCTCGCCGATGCCAGCGCCAAAAAATTCCTGCCGGCGGCCCATGTGGAGCAGATCCAGCGCCGCGTGGCGGAATTGAAGACCCGCGTCACCCCCGCCATGCCGGCCGCCATCCGGGCCGAGTTGCGGCCCTATCAGACCGAGGGGTTTCATTTCCTGGCCTACCTCACGGCCAATCATTTTGGCGGGGTGCTGGCGGATGACATGGGCCTCGGGAAAACGTTGCAGACCCTCACCTGGCTGGCCTGGCTCCAGCAGGAAGCCGTGGCCGCCGGAGCCACCCTGCCCTTGCCGCCCAGCCTGGTGGTCTGCCCCAAATCGGTCACCGACAACTGGCGGAGCGAAGCCGAGCGGTTTTATCCGGACTTGCTCGTCCACGTCTGGCGCGGGGAAACCGCCGAAGCCCTGACGGCCGCGCGCGAAAAAGCCGGACTCATTGTGCTGAACTACGCCCAGCTGCGGTCGCTCTCCCCCGCCATTGGCCGGGTAAAATGGCAGACCGTAATTTTGGACGAGGCGCAATGTATCAAAAATCCGGATTCCCAAACTGCCGCCGCCGCCCGGGCGCTCACGGCCGAGCACCGGCTCGCGTTGACCGGCACGCCCATTGAAAACCGGCTCTTGGATTTGTGGAGCATCATGGCCTTTGCCATGCCGGGCGCCCTCGGCAATCGCGCCCATTTCCTCAAGCGGTTCAATGCCCAGGATGATCCCCTGGCCCGCCGCCGGCTCGCCGCCCGGGTCCGCCCCTTTTTGCTGCGCCGCACCAAAAGCCAGGTGGCGAAAGATTTGCCCGATCGGGCCGAGGAGGACCTGCTCTGCGAAATGGAGGGCAAGCAGGCGACTTTGTACCGGGCCGAACTCAAGCGCGCCCGGCAGTTCATTCTCGGCCTCAAGACCAACAAGCAACTCAACACCGAGCGGTTCAACATTCTCACCTCCCTCCTCCGGTTGCGGCAGATTTGCTGTCACCCGGCCCTCGTGGATGAAAACTTGCGCACGGAGGAAAGCGCCAAGCTCGTCGCCCTCGAGGAAATGCTGGAACCCCTCATGGAAGAAGGCCACAAGGTGCTGGTCTTTTCCCAGTTTGTCACCATGCTCGATCTCCTGAGCGCAATGGTGACCCGGCGCGGCTGGCAGCAGTTTTTCCTCGCCGGCGACACGGAAAATCGCGGCGATCTGGTGCGCGAATTCCAAGCCACCGCCGGCGGCGCGGTGTTTTTAATCTCGCTCAAGGCCGGTGGCTTTGGGCTGAACCTCACCGCGGCGTCCTATGTGGTCCTGTTTGATCCCTGGTGGAATCCGGCGGTGGAGAACCAGGCCATCGACCGCACCCACCGCATCGGCCAGACCAGCAAGGTCATGGCCTACCGGCTGGTGATGAAAGACAGCATCGAACAAAAAATCCGGGCCCTGCAAAAGCAAAAGGCCGCGCTGGCCGATGACGTCTTCGGCGAGGAACGCTTTGCGCAGAGTTTGACGCTGGATGATTTGCGCTTTTTGTTTGCGGAGTAGGCCGGGCGAAAACTTCACCGGGCAGACTTC
>CAIZWI010000211.1 GCA_903936645.1 uncultured Verrucomicrobia subdivision 3 bacterium | reverse complement strand
GGACATTGTGGCGTTCATCAACGGGCTGCCGCTGGGGCTGATTGAGCTGAAAAATCCAGCGGATGACGCCACGGATATCTGGCAGGCGTACAACCAGCTCCAAACCTACAAGGATGAGATTGAGGATTTGCTGGTGTTCAATGAGGCGCTGATTATCAGTGACGGCACCAATGCGCGGGTGGGGTCGCTCACAGCGACGCCGGAATGGTTCCTGCCCTGGCGGACGATTGCCAATGAGAATGACCGGCCCTTGCTGGAATTTGAGCTGGAGAAAATTGTGCGGGGCTTTTTCCGGCGCGATTTATTCCTGGATTACATTCGGTATTTCATCCTGTTTGAGCAGGACGGTGACACGCTCATCAAGAAAATTGCCGGTTACCATCAATTCCACGGGGTGCGCGAGGCGGTGCGGGTGACTTTGATTGCCGCTGCCACGGTGGAATCGGACCAATTGCGCGAGGAGCGGGCCACTTACGGCAAGGAAGTGAAGGCGGGGTCGCGCAAGGCCGGGGTGTTCTGGCACACGCAGGGCTCGGGCAAGAGCATTTCCATGTGCTGCTATGCGGGCAAGCTGCTGCAACAGCCGGAAATGAACAATCCCACGCTGGTGGTGGTGACGGACCGGAACGACCTGGACGGCCAGCTTTTTGAGCAATTTTGCAGCGCGAAGGATTTGCTCAAGCAAACGCCGGAGCAGGCGGACAGCCGGGATCAGTTGCGGGAAATGCTGGCCGCCCGGCAATCCGGCGGCATCATTTTCACAACGGTGCAGAAATTTTCACTGCTGGATGGGGAGGGCAAACATCCGCCGCTATGCCAGCGTAACAATGTAGTGGTGATTTCCGATGAGGCGCACCGCAGCCAGTACGGCTTGCAGGCGAAATTGGTCAAAGTCCGGGACAAGGCAACGAAACAGGTCATCGGATCCAAGTTTGTTTATGGCTTTGCCAAGCACATGCGGGATGCCCTGCCGGAGGCCTCGTTCATTGGGTTTACGGGCACGCCCATTTCGATGGAGGACAAGGACACGATTGCGGTGTTTGGGAATTACGTCAGCGTATACGACATTCAGGACGCCAAGGATGACGGGGCGACGGTGCCGATTTATTACGAAAGCCGGCTGGCGAAGCTGGATATCAACCGGCCGGCGATTGACGCATTGAACCAGGAGGTGGAGGAAGTCGTCGAGGACGAGGAAGACGACGTGGCCCGGGAGGCGGTGAAGAGCAAATGGACGCAACTGGCCAAGCTGGTGGGAGCCCAGCCCCGGCTGGCGGAGGTGGCCCAGGATCTGGTGGCGCATTTTGAAACGCGCACGGCCACGCTGGAGGGCAAAGGGATGTTTGTGGCGATGAGCCGGGAAATCTGCGTGGATTTATTCGACGAAATCATCCGGCTCCGGCCGCAGTGGGCGGGCACGCAACTCCAAAAGGACGGCAAGGACATTGGTTACAACCCGGAGGACGGGGCGATTCGCATCATCATGACGGGGGCGGCTTCCGACCGGGCGAAGCTGCAACCGCATGTTTTTACCAAGGCACAGAAAAAGCGGCTGGAACGGCGGTTCAAGGACCCGGCGGACCCGCTCAAGCTGGTGATCGTGCGGGACATGTGGCTGACGGGGTTTGACGCGCCGTGTTGTCATACGATGTATGTGGACAAGCCGATGGTGGGGCACAATCTCATGCAGGCGATTGCGCGGGTGAACCGGGTATTCAAGGACAAGCCGGGCGGGCTGGTGGTGGATTATATCGGGATTGCGGCGGAGTTGCGCAAGGCGCTGCGGGTTTACACGGATGCCAAGGGCAAGGGCGATTTGAAGCTGGATGCCGAGAAGGCGCTGGAAATCCTGCTGGAAAAGATGGACGTGCTGCGGGGGATGTTCCACGGCTTTGATTATCGCCGGTTTGAGACGCAGGCGATCCGGCTGCTGGTGCCGGCGGCGAATCATTTGCTGGGGCTCAGGGAGGGGAAGAAACGATTCCTGGATGTGATGGCGTCGGTGACGAAGGCGTATTCGCTGTGCGGAACGCTGGACGCGGCGGCGGCGTTGCGGACGGAGATTGCCTTTTTCTCGGCCATCCGGGCGGTGCTGGTAAAGCACACCACGGTGGACCGCAAGCAGACGGAGGATGAAAAGCATTTGGCGCTGAAACAGATTCTGGACAATGCCATCATTGCCGAGGGGGTGAACGACGTTTTCGCCCTGGCGGGGTTGGAAAAGCCGAATATTGGCCTGCTTTCGGACGAGTTTCTGGAGGATGTGCGCAAGTCACCGGTGAAGAATCTGGCGGTGGAGTTGTTGGAACGGCTGTTGCGGGATGAGATTCGGTCGCACACGCGGGGGAACCTGGTGCAACAAAAGAAGTACACGGACCGGCTGCTGGAGGCGCTGCGGAAGTATCATAACCGGGCGATTGAGACGGCGCAGGTGATCGAAGCGCTGATCGCCATGGCCAAGGATTTTCAGGCCGCGCTCAAACGCAATGAGGAGTTGAATCTGAGCCGGGATGAAGTGGCCTTTTACGATGCGCTGGCGGAACGGCCGGAGGTGCTGGAGCAGATGGGGGACGCCACTTTGAAGCAACTGGCGACGGAATTGACGGAGAAATTGCGGGCGAGCACAGCGGTGGACTGGCAGCACCGGGAGAGTGTGCGCGCCAAGATGCGGCT
>CAIZWI010000210.1 GCA_903936645.1 uncultured Verrucomicrobia subdivision 3 bacterium | reverse complement strand
GTGCCACGGGGCCGAGCTTGTTGGTTCCAGTTAACGGGCGATTTTACGCGAACCCACGTTGAGGCGGGCTGAAGCCCGCGCTCCGAGGACGGGAAGGTGCGGCCAGGCGGTTATTATTTTCACCGGCGTCTGGCGGGGTTTATCAGTGTCGACCCTGCCCGCGCAGGCGAGGGTCTAAACGGGAGCGGTGAATTTCATGAGTCCTCCATCGTTCAGCGATTACCGGATTTTTGGAAAGGCAGCTTAAAAGGGAAATGCGAACTTTAAATGGCCAGAATATCCGGGGTGAGCATGGGTGCCACGGGGCCAAGCTGGTTGGTTCCAGTCAACGGGCGATTTTGCGCGAACCCGCGTTGAGGCGGGCTGAAGCCCGCGCTCCGAGGACGGGAAGGTGCGCCCAGACCGTTGCTCCCGCAGAAAACTCCTTGTTGCCTCACCGTGAAAATCATAAGGTGGCGGACATGCGAGCATTACCCGCGCTGGTTGCCCATGCTGCCCATGAATAAGCGAGCCCTGCCCCTGCTGGCGGCCGTGTTGCCGTGGTTGGCGCACGCCGAAAACACCGCCCCGGAAGCGGAACCCATCCTGAATGCCATCCCGACCGCCCGCGACATCGCCCGGCCAGGAGTGCTGAACCTGGCAGTGGATGCCTCCGATGTCACCCGGGGCATTTTTCAAGTGCAGGAGACGATTCCCGTGAGCAGCGCTGGTCCGCTCACCCTGCTCTACCCAAAGTGGCTGCCGGGCAACCATTGTCCATCGGGGCCCATTACCGAACTTGCGGGGATTCAGTTTTCGGCGGGCGGACATACCCTGGCCTGGCAGCGGGATCCGGTCGATGTGTTTGCCTTCCATCTTGACGTGCCGCCGGGCGTCAAAGCGGTTGAAGCGCGGTTCCAATGGCTGGCACCCACGGAGATTACCCAAGGCCGGGTGGTGACCACCCCGTACATGCTGAATTTGGAAT
The DNA here is from genome assembly GCA_903936645.1 of uncultured Verrucomicrobia subdivision 3 bacterium. Taxonomy (GTDB): domain Bacteria; phylum Verrucomicrobiota; class Verrucomicrobiia; order Limisphaerales; family UBA11358; genus UBA11358. The sequence goes on along the minus strand of CAIZWI010000210.1, from coordinate 7,952 downwards.
GGAATACGGTGGTATTATATCCGGCGGGTTATTACGTCCGCCGCCTCGCGGTGGCGGCCACACTGACGCTGCCCCCGCATTGGCAGGCGGCCAGCGCGCTGGAAGTCGCCGGGCAGACGGGAGCCACGGTCCATTATCAGCCGACCAGCCTGGATACGCTGGTGGACAGCCCGGTGTTTGCCGGGGCTAATGTGCGCGTGGTGACGCTGGCCCCGGGCGTGCACCTGGACCTGGTGGCGGATGACCCGGCACAACTCGCCGCGACGGAGGAGGAGATCCAGCGTCACCGCAATCTGGTGAGCCAGGCCGTAAAACTCTTCGGTGCGCAGCATTACGATCATTATGATTTCCTGCTGGCCTTGAGCGACCGACAGGGAGGCGTGGGGCTGGAACACCATCGTTCCTCGGAGAATGGTGTGCCGGAGGGTTACTTCACCGACTGGACCAACAGCCCTGCCCGGCGCGACCTGCTGCCGCATGAATATACCCACAGTTGGAATGGCAAATTCCGCCGGCCGGCCGACCTGTGGACGCCGGACTACGCCACGCCCATGCAGGACAGCCTGCTCTGGGTGTACGAGGGGCAGACCCAATTCTGGGGCCTGGTGCTGGCGGCGCGTTCGGGGCTGCTCGCCAAAGAAGAAGCCCTCGGCGCACTGGCGAATATGGCCGCGCACCTGGACACGGACCCCGGCCGGTCCTGGCGTCCGCTGGCGGACACCACGGCGGATCCGATCATGGCGCAGCGCCGGCCGAAGGGCTGGCGGAGCTGGCAGCGCGCGGAGGATTATTACAACGAGGGGGCGTTGATCTGGCTCGACGCGGACAGCCTGATCCGCGAACGGTCACAGGGCGCCCGCTCGCTGGACGATTTTGCCCGGGCCTTTTTTGGCGTGAAGGATGGTGATTGGGGCGAACTGACCTATCATTTTGAAAATGTGGTGCAGACCCTGAATACGGTGCAAACCAACGATTGGGCCGCATTTCTCCGGGCACGCCTGAACCAGGTCAGCACCCATGCCCCGCTGGATGGTTTCACGCGGGGCGGGTATCAACTCGTCTATAAGGACACGCCCACGGCGTGGTTCAAGGCGAGCGAGAAGGCCCGGAAAATCACGGACCTCACTTATTCCGGCGGGCTGGTACTGGACAAAGAAGGTGCGGTCACCGAAGTGCTTTGGGATGGCCCGGCGTTTAACGCGGGGCTGACGGTGGGCACCAAATTGATTGCCCTGAACGGCCGCACTTTCGATGCTGAACAGTTGAAAGCCGCGTTGAAGGCCCGGAAAACACCGCTCAACCTGCTGGTTAAAACCGGCGATCTGTTTCGCACGGTGGACTTGAATTACACAGGAGGATTGCGTTACCCCCGACTTGAACCCACTAGCGACCGCCCGGGCAGCCTGGACGCGCTGCTTGCGCCTAAATCCTGATTTTGCATTTGTGCGCCCCGGCGAAAGGCTTTAGCTTGGCGCACCTTTGAAAGGCAACTGACCCATGGCCAAAGAAGAACGCGTGCTTTGTTTTGAACGGAAACTCCTGGAAGAACTGGGGGTGTTCCAAGGCCTCAGCCTGGACACAGATAAATATCTGGCCCAGGTGACGGCCACGGCGAATATTTTATACCGCAACCGCAGCGAAGCCGAGCTCGACAAGCGCTACAAACAACTGATCCCGTATGTGCTGGTGATCCACCAGGATAAAATTCTGCGCTACCGCCGGGGCAAAGGCGGCCAGGAAACCCGGTTGCACGGCCTGTATTCCGTGGGCATTGGCGGCCACATTTCCGAGGAGGACAACGATATGTTTTCCAGCGGCGCGGGCTATCAGGAAGGGATGCAGCGCGAATTGAAGGAGGAAGTGGAAATTGCAGAAATGAATGAACGCGTCGTGGCGGTCATTAATGATGACAGCACCGAGGTGGGCTACGTCCATTTCGGGGTGGTGCATATTTTGCAGGTGACCCGGGAGGATGTGGCGGGCGGGCGCAGTGGCATTCAGAATCCCGAGTTTGTGCCCATCACGGAGGCGCTGAAAGACCCGGCGAGTTATGAGTCCTGGTCGCGGTTCTGCCTGGAAAACCTGCCGGTGCTGCTGGCGAAAGCCAAGGCCGCCGGGCTCGCGGTGACGGTTCCGGCCGGGGCTTAAGCAGGGTTAAACCAATCCCATTCGATGACCATTAAAGAGCTGGAATGGGTGGACTTGGAAACGCCCACGGGGGCGATGCGGACGGGTATTTGGCGGCCAGCGGCCCCGGGCCGTTATCCGGGCATCCTGCTGTATTCCGAAATCTTCCAGATCACCGGTCCCATCCGCCGCACGGCGGCTTTGCTGGCGGGCCATGGTTTTATCGTGGCGGTTCCGGAAGTCTACCACGAATTTGAACCGGCCGGCACGGTACTGGCCTATGACCAGGCCGGGGCCGAGCGCGGCAATGCCCACAAAACCACCAAGGAACTGGCGGCTTACGACCAGGATGCCCGGGCGGTGCTGGCTTGGTTGCAAGCCAGTCCGCATGGCACGGGCCGGCTGGGTGTCATGGGCATGTGTCTGGGCGGCCACCTTGCTTTCCGGGCGGCCATGAATCCCAGTGTGCTGGCCGGGGTCTGTTTTTACGCCACTGACATCCACAAACGCGGGCTGGGCCGCGGCAGGCAGGATGACACCCTGGACCGGATGCACGAAATCCAGGCGGAACTGCTGATGATTTGGGGCCGGCAGGACCCGCATGTGCCCACCGAGGGCCGGGCGCTGATTTACCAGGCCATGAACGCGGCCGGTCTGAACTTCACCTGGACCGAATTCAATGGCCAGCACGCTTTCCTGCGCGATGAAGGACCGCGCTATGATGCCCAACTCGCCATGCAAGGTTACGGTCTGGCCATCGACCTCTTCAAACGCAAACTTGGCGACGGTGATCAGACCGAAAAACGGGGCAGCGCTCCGTTCGAAACGCGGCATTAACAGCGGGAAGTCCCCACGGGCGCAGGGTTGCCATCCTCGGCTGGTTGTGCCCTTGACAATCCGGGTGGCACATTGAATTGTGTGGGCATGAGTGTCCGCCAGTTTATATTCCGCGGGAAGACCGGCCAGTGGTCGGCGGTCTGGGAGCGGATTTCAGCAGGCCAATTTAATTAATCATGAGTACTTTCATTCCGGTGTTTCCGCTGGGGTTGGTGGTTTATCCCGGCGAGGAGTTGCATTTGCACATTTTTGAGCCCCGCTACAAACAATTGATTCAGGAATGTGCTGATTCAGGTGAACCTTTTGGCATTCCGACCGTGCTGGACAAGCACATTGCAGATCTGGGCACGCTGGTGCGCCTGCGCGAGATCTCGGCCGTTCATGAGGACGGGGAAATGGACATTATTGTGGATGGCTTGCAAGTCCTGCAAATCGTGGGGCCGGTGAAGCTGGTGCGGAACAAATTGTACAGCGGGGCGATGGTGGATTATCCGGAAAATGACCCGGCGGGCGACCGCAAGCTGATGCGTGAAATCATCCTCGCCATCAAACAACTGCATGTCACCCTGAAGATCAAAAAGAAATTTGCGAAGCGGGAATCCTCGCTGTGGAGTTATGACGTGGCGCATCACGCGGGGCTTGCGCTGCGCGATGAATATCATTTGCTGGGCCTCTTTTCGGAGCGGGAACGGCAGGCGTTCTTGCAACAGCACCTGCTAAAAATCCTGCCGCTGGCCATGCAAATGGAAGACCTGAAAGAGCGGGTGAAACTCAACGGCCATTTTATCCGGGGCCAGGCGGATTTTTAAGGCCGGCTCCACGAGAGAGTCCGGGTGTTTATCCAGCACCCGCCGGAAAAAAACCGGCCCGGGCCATCACATCTGTTCAATGGTCTCAATGCCCAAGGCGGCGAGGCCTTGTTTTAATACCTTGGCAGTGAGATGGCACAGAGCCAGGCGGGAATCGCGGGTGGCGGTGTCCCCGGCTTTTAACACCGGGCAGTTTTCGTAGAAGGAGGTGAATTTACCGGCCAGTTCGTAGAGGTAATTGCACAGGAAATTGGGACGGTATTCGTCGGCCACACCTTCCAAAGCCAGACCGAAGTTCAGCAAATGCTTCGCGAGGACGAGTTCCTCAGGGGCGAGCAGGTGGATGACTTCGGGATGGGCAATCGCGAAATCCGGCTGTTCCAATTTGCGGAAGATGCTGCGGATGCGCGAATAAGCGTATAGCAAATAAGGGGCGGTGTTGCCGGTGAAGGCGAGCATTTTATCCCAGCTAAAGACGTAGTCGCTCTGGCGGTTGGGGAGGAGGTCGGCGTACTTTACCGCGGCGAGGCCCACGACGCGGGCAATTTCGCGGCAGCGTTCGGGGGAAAGATCCGGGTTTTTCTCGGTGACGAGTTTCAGGCTGCGTTCCTGGGCCTCGTCGAGTAACTCGCCGAGCTTCACTGTGTCGCCAGAGCGGGTTTTGAAGGGCTTGCCATCGTCACCCATGATTTTTCCGAAGCCGACATGCACGAGCTTCACGGTTTTGGCGGCGTTGGGCTGCCAGCGGGCGAAAGTGAGAAACAATTTTTTAAAATGGGGTCCCTGGCGGTCGTCCACGACATAAATGATTTCCTGCGGGGACCACGTTTTCAGGCGGTAATCCACGGTGGCCAGATCGGTGGTGGTATAATTAAAGCCGCCATCACTTTTGCGCACGAGGGCGGGATCGGGGATCCACTCGCCATCGCGGTTGACGAGGAAGGGATCCTCCTTGGGCGGGAGGGAGCCATCACTGAAGACGGCCACGGCGCCATCGCTTTCGCGGGCGATGCCGCGGTGCAGCAGGTCAACCACGACGTCGTTCAGCCAGGGATTATAAAAGCTCTCGCCGAGAGTGTGGTCGAATTTCACCCCAAGGCGGGAGTAAATCGTATCAAATTGTTTTTGCGAGAGGACGGTCATTTCCTGCCAGATGGCGAGGTTTTCCGGGTCACCGGCCTGGAGTTTCACCAGTTCCTGCCTGGCTTCCTCCAGCCGCGCGGGATTCGTATCGCACTCGGTATTGATGATTTTGTAGAGCCGTTCCAGCTCGGCAATGGCATCGCGCTCGAGGGCGGGGCGGTCGAGAATATGTTTCCAGCCGAGGAGCAATTTGCCGAAGGCGGTGCCCCAGTCGCCGATGTGGTTGTCGGTAATGACATGGTGGCCGAGGAGGCGCAGGGAGCGCTGGAGGGCGTCGCCGATGCCGGTGGACCGTATATGGCCCACGTGCATGGGCTTGGCGACATTGGGTGAGCTGAAATCCACGACGATGGTGCGCGGCTGGGCGGTCCGGGCGAAAAACAAATGCTCGCCACGCGCCGCGGATTGCAAGGAAGCATCCAGGGCGGCGGGTTTGAGGCGGAAATTCAGGAATCCGGCGCCGGCGATTTCCACGGGTTCGCACCATTCGGCGACCTCGAGTTTCGCCACGACCTCGGTGGCAAGCTGGCGGGGGTTCATTTTGCGGGCCTTGGCCACGGCCATGAGGGCGTTGCTTTGGTAATCGCCAAATTTGGGATCGGGACAGGGGCGGACGAGTACGGCGGTGACATCGGCTTCCGGCAAAATGGCGCGGACGGCGGCTTGCAGGCGCAATTGGATCGATAAATAAGGCAGCACGGGCGTATTAAATCATAAAAGGGCGGCGGGGGGCACGGAGAAAACGATGAGGCGACAACTTTGGGGTCGCGTTAAAGGCGAATTTGCGAGGGCTTGCTTGAATGCGGTTTACAAGGCGGGAATGCGGTCGGGTAGATCTGGATTCTCCACCACTGGAGTAGGCTCTGACCAAAATAAATATGCTCAGCGGGCAGCCAGCGGTCGCTTATGCGACCTTCGGCATTTCCCTGGTGCTTGGATGTTGGAATTTGGAGCTTTCGCCCCAAAGGGGCCTTACTTCTTACCGTATTCGCGGATGATATTCAGCATGGATTCGGCGTCGGGCGCGTTTTCGAGGGCCTGGCGGAAATCCACCTTATGGAGCAATTTGGCAATGTTGGCGAGCGTGTGGAGATGTTTCTGAAACTGACCTTGGGGAACGAGAAAGAGCATGACGAGCTTGACGGGCTGGTTGTCGAGGGCCTCGAAGTTGACCCCGGTTTTGGAGCGGCCCAGCGCACCGACGACCTCGTAAATCAAATCGGTGGAGGCATGGGGGATGCCAATCCCAAAACCGATGCCGGTGCTCATGGAGGTTTCGCGCTTCTTCACGGCGGCGGTCACGGCATCCCGGTCGCCGGGCTGGATTTTCCCAGTGATCACCAAATTGCCTATCAATTCGTCAATCGCTTCCCAGCGGTTGGTGGCGCGCAATTCAGGGATGATTTGCGCCTTCGTCAAAATGTCAGCCAAGTCCATAAGTTGTCCAGAGAGCATTTGACCTGATTGCCAGCGCAATTCAAGAATGAATTGTTAACATTTTCATGACAACCCAGTTGTAGAGGGTGGCGAACCAGTGGAAAACGAGCTGCAAATATTGCCACCACCAGCTCAACGCCTGGGTTAACGGGGGTTTGCCGGTGATCAAGGGCACGCCCAGCAGCAGCCAGGCCAGGTTGCCCATAAAAATAACCACCCCGGAGAACAGCCAGCCTTGGGAAGTGATGTCCGACTGCTGGGTCTGCAACACGTGCCAGGTGAGCGAGACATGAAAGGCATAGGCGGCGCCGAGCGCGAGGTGAAACCACAGGCGGAAGGATTGCCAGCCCCAGAGCCAGTTGCCCAACAGATAGACCAGAACCACGAATATGGCATAGAGAGGGAAAAAATAAGGGGCCAGCACGATGAGGAAATTGTGTTTGCTGACCATGACATGGCCGCCAGCGGAACTGATCTTCATGCTTTTCACCTGGCCACCGAAGAGCCAGGTCCACAAGGCATGGGTGAGTTCGTGGCCCAGGACGTAAATCCACATGGGTTTGGGGAGGAGCGAAAAAATCACGAGCCAGCAGGCAAAGCCGGCGAGCAGGGGAATCCAGGTGGTATCGGCGCTGCCGCTGACGGCCAGAACGCGTTCCAGCGCCAGGGCTTGGGCGACCGCGACCGGCAGCAGGAGCAGGGCGAGTATCAGTTTGATCCACTTAGGCATCGACCTCATTTAGCCATAAGGCGGGGGCAACCGGGATGAAAATTTTCAGAAACTTGAGGGCGCATGTTTCTAAGCTTGCGCGCTGAAGGCTTCCGGTTTATCTCCCTAGGACTGCTTGCGCACGCAATTTATGAATTATACCAAACTGGAATGGTGGGAACGGTTTCAACAGTATCACACGGCGTTTCCCACGGTGGGCCTGGCGGTGGATTTGAGCCGGATGAAGGTGGATGAGGCCTTCTTTGCCGGGATGGAACCGGCGATGAACAAGGCGTTTACCGCCATGGCGGCCCTGGAAAAAGGGGCGATAGCCAACCCGGATGAGAACCGGATGGTGGGGCATTACTGGCTCCGCAACCCCGCGCTGGCACCGACACCGGAGATTGCGGGGGAAATCGAGCGGGCGGTGGCCCAGATTCATGAATTCGCTGGCAAGGTTCACAATGGCACGGTGGCGGGGGCGGGCGGGACTTTTAAACACTTTTTACTGGTGGGGATTGGCGGTTCGGCGCTGGGGCCGCAGTTTGTGGCGAATGCGCTGGGGGATCCGCGGAGCGACAAATTAAAGCCGTTCTTTTTTGATAATACGGATCCGGATGGCATGAACCGGGTGCTGGCGACGATTGGGGCGGAATTGAACCGCACCCTGACGATTGTGATTTCCAAATCCGGGGGCACGAAGGAGACCCGCAATGGAATGCTGGTGGCGCAGGCGGCCTATGAAAGCGCCGGGCTGCATTTCGGTCATCATTGCGTGGCCATTACGACCACCGGGAGTGATTTGGACAAGGTGGCGGTGCAGGGCGAATGGCTGGAGCGTTTTCCGATGTGGGACTGGGTGGGGGGCCGCACGAGCGAGTTATCGGCCG
>CAIZWI010000209.1 GCA_903936645.1 uncultured Verrucomicrobia subdivision 3 bacterium | reverse complement strand
GGAACTATTAACCACCACGAAACAAGGGCGGGTTGGCCAGCATAAATACACCAGCACCCAAGGCTGGGCGGGTTGGTGCACCCCAGACCCGAGAGCCTGGTCCCACGCCACGGTCCGACCAAGTTCGAGTCGGTCCGACCAAAAAAATTAAAAAATCACCCGGAACGGTAAACTGGCCCGGCTCCCGCAGGTCCTCGGCGCAGAACGAAACCAACGGCTTGCGCGCCTTTCGCCAATTCTGCCCGATCCGGCCGAATCGTACCCAAGCGTACCCAAGCGTGCCCAAGCGTGCCCAAGCGTGCCCAAGCGTGCCCAAGCGTGACTGGGAACGCCGCCTGCCTACCCGGCCTGAGTGGGCGTCAAACCTAATCAACGCCAGTCAAGTGAGGAAAAAGGCAAATCCCTGGGTGGCTCCCCCAACCAATCCCTGCGGCTGGCGGCGGCTCCGCGTGGCGGAGCCGGGGGCTCAGACCGCCACCCCGGATGCCTCCTGGCAACGGGGGCTGGCCCGGCGGTGTGCCGGACAATTAATGATTGGCAAATCACTCGTGCTCCGAGTATTAACACACGCGACATGGGCAGAGATTTTAAGACTATGAAACCTACATTACTTGTTTTGGCGGCCGGCATGGGCAGCCGTTATGGCGGATTGAAGCAAATCGATCCCGTCGGGCCGAACGGCGAGACGATTATTGATTATTCCATCTACGACGCGATTCGGGCCGGCTTTGGCCGGTTGGTCTTCGTCATCCGCAAAGATATTGAAGTTCAGTTCCGGGAAATTATCGGCTCCCGCTTTGCCTCGCAGATTGCCGTGGACTATGTGTTTCAGGAGCTCGACAAGTTGCCGGCCGGTTTTACCGTTCCGCCCGGGCGCACCAAGCCCTGGGGCACGGCGCACGCCATTCTCATGGCGGAATCGGCCATCCAGGAGCCCTTCGCCGCCATCAATGCGGATGATTTCTACGGCGCCCATGCTTACCGGCTGATGGCGGAGCATTTGCAGTCCGGCACGCCGGACTTTGCGATGGTCGGTTTCATTTTGCGGAACACCCTTTCGGAATTTGGCACCGTGGCGCGCGGCATTTGCCAGGTGGACGAGCAGCACATGCTCCGTTCGGTGATCGAACTGACCAAAATCGCACCGTCCGGGACGGGGGCGATCGACCAGGCCGAGGGCCAGGTGACGCACTTGACCGGTGACGAGGCGGTTTCGATGAACTTCTGGGGTTTTACGCCCGCACTGTTTGCCCAATTAAAGGCCGAGTTTGTGGCGTTCCTCCAGCGCAGTGGCACCGAACTCAAATCGGAATGCTATATTCCCACGGTAACTAATGATTTGGTCACGGCGGGCCGGGCACGCGTCAAAGTGCTGCGCTCGCAGGATTCCTGGTTTGGCGTGACGTACCGCGAAGATCGTCCGCGGGTGGTGGCGAGCATTCGCGAGCTCATTGCCCGGGGGGATTACCCGGAACAATTGTGGGCTTGAAATGGTTTTGTGAGCGGCGGTGCGCGCGCACCGCCGTTCCCATCGGGATGGCTGGCCAAGGCTGAAAGGTTTGCGGAAACGCGGTGCTCCGCGGCGCGGCACTCCCCCGAATGTGCGATACCATCCGGCCGCGCCGAGGCTTACCGTGCTTCATGACGGTTGCGGACTAGGTAGTGATGCCCCGGGCACGGCCAGACTGGCCAGGCTGGGTGATCTCTATAATTGGCCATGAAAAATCCACCATTACGCGCGCTCGGGAACGGTCCACTTTCGGGTTTTGCCCTGCTGCTGCTCACCGCGTGCGCCAGCCAGGCTCAGTACCACTATTACAATGTCCAGTCCGGGGCGGACTGCATTGTGCAGACGTATCGTTCGCCCAACACGCCACCGGGCATTTACGACGCCATTCATGAGGAAAACGTCAACAGTTCCGATGGGGGCTCGGGTTATTTCTACGGGGGCTTCACCCACCAAAACAATGGCGGCCTGAATACTTTGGTGCAGTATGTCTGCTGGCCGGCTGCAGGCGGCTTTGCGCCCTATTCTCAACAAATCCCCGTTTTTGCCGGGACCAACATGGTGGGTTATCCGCAAATTGGCGAGGGTAGCAGTTGCGCCATCAAGGGTTACTGGCCGCAATTCACCACCAATCTGTGGACTCGCGAGGCGGTGCGTTACTGGCAGCCCGCCAACGGCCCCGCCCACCTGGGTTACCAGGGCATGTGGCTCAAGGAACCCGTCAGCGGCAACTGGTACCACGTGGGCACCTTCCTGTATCCGTTTACGGTGACGGGGGTCAACGGCATGAGTGGCTGGCAGGAAAATTTTACCGGCTACACCGGGGATTATATCGTGAACCATGGCGGCGGCTATTATCACCTCAATGGCGCTTGGCAAATGGCCAATCAAATCCAATTTACCGGCGGGGGCGGCACCAGTTTTTGCCAGTTGATTGCCACCAACACCGCCGGCCAATCCTCCTGCGGCCCGGATTATACCAATAATGTCCCGCTCACCCTGACCTTATCCGGCCAGGCCAGTTCCCCGGGGTTTGATCCCATTGTCGTCAGCCAGGCCACCGCCGCGTTGTTCGGCACCCAGTTGCTGGTGCAATGGCAATTGCCCCCGTCCAGTTCGCCCCAGCTCGGCTATGCGATCCAGGTGTTTACCAATGCCAGTTACACCGGGACCCCGACGGTCACTTATTTCAACAATGATCCCGAGGCGCGTCAGCAGTTACTGAGTCTGGCCGGGGTCGCCACCCCTTATGTGAGCCTGACGATTTCGGATATTTTTTATCAAACCAATCCGCCGATCCAGATCACCCCCGCCACGGTCAGCCTGTCACCGGCCACCAATGTCGCGGGCACGGTGGGCGGGCTGAATTACCAATACTATCAACCGGGCGCGGGCGACTGGTCGGTGCTGCCCAATTTTGCCGCCCTCACGCCGCTCGGCAGCGGGGCGGTGAATGGGCCCGACGTGACGCCCCGAAAGCAGCGGACGGATTACGGCTTTAACTACACCGGATATCTTACCGTCCCGGCCGATGGGCTGTACACCTTCACCTTGCATTCCGGGGATGGGAGCGTGCTCACGATGGATGGCCAGACGGTGATTCGTTTCGACGGCTTGCATGACTCCACCCAGTTCAAAAGTGGGGGTATTGCGCTCGCGGCGGGGATGCATGCCTTCAACCTGCAGTTTTTCAAAGGGGCGGCCAACCGGGTCAATACGACCGCGTACAATGACGGTTTGGGCCTGGCCTGGCAGGGTCCGGGCATTACGAGCGGGGATGTTCCGGCCAGCGCTTTCTCCCGCGTGCCTGGCAGCCAGGAGCCGGTCATCACGTTGACGGCACCGGCCGGTCCGGCCACCATGGGCAATGCCAATGCCGGCCTGGGTGCCAGCGTGACGGCCAACGGCGCCACGATTAATCGGGTCCAGTTTTATCTCACGGACTTCTATTCCTATTACCCGCGCCCCAGTGCCGGGGCCGATTACTTGTTGGGGCAGGTGGCCACCGCACCTTGGGGCTTAAACTCCTTGCTGTGGGCGGCCCCCAGCAATCTAGTGCGGGCGCGCTTGGTTTATAACGGCACCAATACCCTGGACTCCGCTCCGCTCAGCCTCGCCACCACCAACGCGGCCTTTGGTCCCTGGGTTTGGACGCCGCTGGAGATGCACAATTATCCGTCCGGGGCCGCGGTTCAGGGCAACACGTTAACGCTGCTGGGGGATGGCATGAATTGCTTAAGCCGGCAGGTCACCGGCGACTGCACGTTGATCGCCCGCCTGGCCAGTATCACGCCCAACAGCGCTGCCCCGGATGGGGTGCTGCCGGGCTCGGACTGGCGGGCCGGCATCATTCTGCGGGGCACCACGAATACCACCATTGGCCAGCCGCTGGGCAATGGCTCAGACACCCGCTTTGCGGCCCTCTTCAGCTCTGTGGGCGGCGGTGCCTATTTCGAGAATGACACCATGCGCAATGGCAATGGTGATGCCAATGCCTGGTCCGGCAATCTGGGCAACGGGAATAATTGGTTTAAATTACAGCGCGCGGGCAACCAGTTCACCAGCTTTGTCTCCATGGACGGCCTGAACTGGAATCAAGTCAGCACCACGAATCTGCCCAACTTTGGTTCCAGTATTTTCGCCGGGGTATTTATTCATGCGGTGCAATCGATGAATCCCAATCTTCATCAGGCGAGCTTTGACAGTTTCAGCCTGACTGGGGCCAACGTGCTTGGCCCGGCCAGTGTGAATATTAGTCCCCTCACCAACGCGGTGATTGGCGGCTTGCCTGCCACCTTTACCGCGGCGGTCATTGGTCCCGTGCCCGTCAGTTATCAATGGCAGTTTAACGGCACCAATCTCCCGGGGGCGACCAACGCCACGTTCAGTATCAGCAGCGTGACCCCCGCCAATGCAGGGCTCTACACCGTGCTGGCCAACAGTGTCACCAGCGCGCCGGCTGCTTTGGTAATCAGCGCCCCGGCCGGTTCCGGGGTCTGGACGAATTGGCACGGTGGTTCCTGGGGTGCCGCTGCCAATTGGAGCGCTGGCCTGGCTGCGGGCGGCACCAATGCCATCGCGGATTTCAGCACCCTGAATCTGGCGGCCAACGCCGTCGTCACGCTGGATGGCGCGCGCACGGCGGGGACGCTGCTGTTCGATGATTTGAATCCCTCGGTCGCGCATGGCTGGACCGTGGCCACGGGCACCGCTGGAACGCTGACCCTGGCCACCAGCAGCGGTGCGCCCAACCTGGCGGTGAACAATGCCAGCAATAACATCAGCGCGGTGGTGGCCGGTACGCAGGGTTTTACCAAAACCGGCTCCGGTTACCTGACCTTGAGCGGTGCCAGCACCTTTACCGGACTCGCCACCGTGAGCGCAGGCACGCTGGAAATCGCTGCCAAATCCGGCGACACCCCCTATTCCGTGGCCCAGGGAGCCACCTTGAAACTGGGCTACGCCACCGGGGGCGGTTATGCCAGCACGGGACTGAGCCTGTATGGCAGCGGGGCGAACGCCACGAGCGGCTTTTATCTCCTGGGGGGGATGAATTATAATGCCAGCGGCCAGATCATCCTGCTGGCCGCCCCGACCACCCTGCGGCAATACGGTTCCGGCCTCGCCGGCCTGGGCATATTCGATATCAATGGTAACGGCCTGTGGTGCACGGCCAGCGCCTCCGGGTCGGCCAGTGATCCCCATCTCCAGATGGTGAGTATGGGCTACGGCATGTCCATGCAAGTGGACGCGGGCGCCAGCACCGCCACCGGCGATTTCACCATCAACGGTCCGTTGAACGTGGGCAGTCTGGGCTTTTACAAACGGGGTGGGGGCTCGCTGCTTTTGAATGGAACGGCCACCAGTGCCAATACGGCGGTGAACGTGCAGGCCGGCACGGTTATTTGTGGCACCGCCAATTGCCTCGGCAGCAATGCCAGCGTGCCCGTTTCGGCGGGGGCGACCTTGAATCTCAATGGCTTCAACCAAACCATTGCCTCGCTGAGCGCGGCGGCCGGCAGCCAGGTCAGTTTCGGCGGCCCCAACACCCTGACGCTCAGTGCGCCGCCGTCACTGGCGGGCAGTTTGCAGCTGTCGCTCTGCAAAGGGTCCACGCCTTCCAGCAGCCAGCTGGTGCTGACGAGTGGCACCCTGACCACCGGCGGCACCCTGGTCCTGACGAATCAGGGAACCAGTCCCTTTGCGCCCGGCGACACGTTCACCTTGTTCAGCGCGCCCGCGTATGCCGGGGGGTTCACCAATTTCAACCTGCCGCAACTGCCCGTGGGCCTGTTGTGGATCACCACCAACCTGCCGGTCAATGGCACGCTCGGCATTGCCACGAGCAGTGCCAGCGTGTGGAATGGCGGCGGGGCGAATGGCAACTGGAGCACGGCGGGGAATTGGAATGGAACGCTGCCCGCCAACGGACAATTGTTGACCTTCCAGGGGGCCTTGCGGCCGGCGAATACCAATAACTGGCTCACCAGCGCGGGCCAGGTGGTTTTTGCCAACGGCGGTTTTGCCCTGGCCGGGAATGCCTTGTCCTTAATTTGGGGGTTGCTCAACCAGGCGGGCAACAACTCCTGGGCCATCAGCACCACCCTCGCCGCCCCGCAGTCGTTGGTGTGCAGCAACGGCACCCTCACGGTGGGCGCCCCGGTCAATACCGCCGGGTACACTCTGGCGTTCGATGGTCCCGGCAGCAACTCCTGCGCCGGGGTGATTTCCGGGGCCGGCGGACTCCTTAAAAACGGCACCGGCACGGCCGCCCTGGCCGTCCAAAATACGTATACGGGAGGAACGACGATTAATAATGGCACCTTAAACCTGACCGGCGGGGGCGGGGGCAGTGGCACCATTCGCGGCACAGTGACCGTCAATCCGGGCGGGACGCTGCAATTGAGCACGGGCGATGCGGTTGGGTACAGCGGCGGGGCGGCGGCGCTGACGGTCATCAATCTGGCCGGTGGCAGCTTGAAGGTGAGTTCCAGCGCCAATCAAACCCTGGGCAGTGCCACGCTGAATCTGACCGGCGGTTCCATCACGGGGACCAGCGCTGGCAACCTGGATTTTTTTGGCGGGGCCTCGGCGCTTAATACCTTTCCGTCCAGCACCACGGCGACCATCAGTGGCGTGGCCTTGTCCCCGTTGAGGCAGGGCAGCACCACGTTTACCATTGCGGCCGGCACGACCCCCTCTGGCGTGGATCTGGACATCACCTCGGTATTACGCGCCTCGCCCAGTGGCGACGCCGCGGGGGCCATTTTTTACAAGGCGGGCCCTGGCACGTTGCGCCTTGCCGGGGCGAACACCTTCGCGCGGCCGACCACCATCAGTGCCGGCACCCTGTTGGTGAATGGTTCGCTGGCGGCCGGCAGCCCCGTGACCGTCGCCGCCGGGGGCACCCTGGGCGGCACCGGCACGCTCTATGGTGCGGTCGCTGTTCAGGCCGGTGCCAGTTTCACACCTGGCAACTTCGGCATCGGCCGGCTGACCTTTGGCAGCACCCTGACGTTGTCCGGCACCAGTGTCATGGAAATCAGCAAGAGCGGCGCGGTGCTGGCCAATGATCTGGCCCTGACCACCAGCACTTTGACCCAGGGCGGCACCCTGGTGGTGACCAATATCGGCCCCACACCGCTGGCCGCCGGCGACAGCTTCAAACTGTTCACCGCGGGTGCTTGGAGCGGCGCGTTTACCAATGTCCTCCTGCCGCCCCTGGCCCCAAACCTGAGTTGGAGCACCAAAACCTTGGCCACGAACGGCACGGTTGCGGTTATCAGCAACCCGGCCATCCCCCTCCTCCTGCCGGGCGCGAATGCGACGGGGGGTCGGCTAACCTTTCAATTCACCGGGCTGGCCGGCCAGCACTACCGGGTGGAATCCACGGCCCAACTGGCGGCCGGCAGCGTCTGGGCGGTGCTGACGGACATCGTTTCGCTGGCGGCTTCGCCATTGGTGGTCACGGACACCGCCACGAATGCGCAACAGTTTTATCGGATTAGCCTGGTGCCCTGAACCCCGGCCGGAGGGGGAGCGGCCCTCCCCCGAATGTGCGATACAGGACCGGTCGCTGGTTCGTTAGCCTAAGCAACAGTAAACAGTGGAGCGAATTCCAGACCCGGTAAAAACACGGCGGGGATTGTCCAGCATCATGGGACGGGCCCCGGCGTTTAAACCATGAATCAGCGGTTGGTCCGTTCGCATGGACTGATGTTGGCGGTTGAATAAAAATGAACTCTAAAATCTTGGTGGTGCTGGGGCTTCTGGCATGGATGAATGCCCGAGCGGAATTGCGTGTGCCGGCGTTCACGGCTTATCTCGAACCCGACCCCGAAGGGGCGGAAGTCTCCGCCGATTCGGGCATTTCCGGCTGGACGGATCCCAAGCTCAAAGTGTTATGGTTCGGTGAATTTGCGGTGCCCGGGAAGCTGGCGTGTGCGCTGTCGGTGAATGTGCCCGCCGGCGGGGAAACCCGGCTTCGCCTGACGGTGGCGGGTGCCTCCCGGGAAGCGGTGGCCAAAAGCACGGGGACTGCGCCGGTGACGCTGGATTTCGGCACGTTTGATATTCCTGCGGCTGGTTATCAGAAACTCACCCTCGAATCCCTGAACCCCGCCGGGCAGGGGGCGGGCGGACTCCAGGCCTTGGTGCTCGATGGTCCGGCCACCACGGGTGCCCATTTCAATCTCGGCGAGCGCCGCAACGCCGCCTCCGTCCATCTGTCCTACCCGACCCGGGGCTGGACCAACATTGACGCGTTTTATTGCGAAGTCACTGGTGTGGAAACGCCCTTATGGTCTTACTTTGAAGCGTGTGGCTGGCACCGGGGCTATTTTGGCATGCAGGTAAATAGTGCCACCGAGCGCCGGATCATTTTTAGCGTTTGGGACAGTGGCCATGAAGGGGTCGATCGCAAAAAAGTGGGGGCGGAGGACCGTACCAGCCTGATCGCCAAGGGCGAAGGGGTGTTCGCCGG
>CAIZWI010000208.1 GCA_903936645.1 uncultured Verrucomicrobia subdivision 3 bacterium | reverse complement strand
CTGCGCCGGTCCCACACTGTGATCACCTTCCCGCTGGCATCCAAAGCCGGTTGTGGTTCACCATCGTAGGCCAGCACGGCGTCCCGGCATTCAATGTTGTTGAACTTTTTCAACACCGGCTCGGCGGGCATCGTCTGGCCCCGGGTGCGAAAATGCCATTGCAGGTAGCCAATCCAGAGCACCAGTTCGGCCAGGGCCGCCGCCCGGGGATTGATTTCCAGCCCTAGAAATTGATGCGGGTCAACGGTGTGCTTCTCCAGTCCAAGTTTAAAGTTTTCGCCAAAATCCGCCGCCGCATTGATCACTTCACCTTCAAGCCGTTTTAAGTGTT
This sequence comes from uncultured Verrucomicrobia subdivision 3 bacterium, assembly GCA_903936645.1. Lineage (GTDB taxonomy): Bacteria > Verrucomicrobiota > Verrucomicrobiia > Limisphaerales > UBA11358 > UBA11358. Next base: position 1,291 of record CAIZWI010000208.1, on the reverse strand, counting down.
CCAAGGCAACATACAGGAAATTGCCCGAACCGCATGCCGGATCGAGTACCTTTATGCTGCAAAGCCGCTCGTGGAACAAATCGATTTCGGCACGGGCTTTTTCCAGGTCTGCCAATGCGCTCTTTTCCTCCTCCTGCACGAGCTTGTAATCCAATTTGGCCGCCGCATATTTATGCTGATCCTGCTTTTTCTGCATTTCGGCCAGAAGTTCTTTGGCCTTGGCATTTTTGGCGGATGAGCGCTTTGCCAGTGAGATTGCAGCCGCCCGGACATTTTCCCACTCATCCCGGAGCGGTTCCACCAACGTGGGCAGGACCAGCCGCTCCACATAGGCGCGCGGCGTGAAATGGGCTCCCAGCTTGTGCCGCTCGCCTTCCCCGCCCAGTGCCCGTTCCAGCAGGGTGCCAAAAATGGCGGGTTCGACATGCTGCCAGTCCAGTTCCGCCGCCTTTTTAAGAATACCCAGTTGGGTGCCGTTCACCGGCAGCACGGTGTTATCGGCAAAGAGTCCGCCGTTAAATTTCAGTAGTTTGCTGCGCAAAATGAGCGAAATCTCAGTATTCCGGCCCTCGTTCATTTCCTGGAACAGGGTGCGGAGCATGACCACGAAACCATCGCCATTGGCGGGCAGGCTGTGGAGCAAGGCGGTGAAGCCGGGCTTTTGCTGGTGGTTGGGGAGCAGGCCCACGTCCTCGGCAAACATGCAGAACAGGCAGCGGGTGAGAAATTCCGCCACGACTTTGGGCGCGTGGCCTTGCTGCTCCAGGGATTTGGCGAGTTCGGCCAGGTGTTTGGCCACTTCCCGGGTGACTTCCGCGCTGCGCCGTGCCGGATCGAGTTCCAGCGGCTGGGTCCAAATGAGCTTGAGCCGGGCGCGGATTTTCTCATCCCGCAGTTGCTCCAGCCGGATGCGGTAGGTGAGCGGGTCGGGAAACGGCTGGTAGGCGCGGCCGGTCAGGGAGAAATCCGCCCGGACCTCAATGACGTGCCCCACATCCACGACCAGGACAAACGGCGGGTAGGGCTCATCCGCCGGCAGCGCGCGGGTGTAGCGCTCGGCCTGCACCAGGGCCTTGAGCATGGCATCATCCCAGCGGTCGGTATCCCGCACGGGCCCGGAGGCGCGGCCGGTCCGGCTGCTGGCCCCGATTTCCACGGCGGAAAGTTCCAACTGGGAGGGTTCGGGCCGGGCTTCGGCGAATTTCTTGGATTCGAGGACAAAGCAGGCGCGTTTGTACAAGTCAATGCGGCCCTCGCGGTAGCCGCCCTCGTGGAGGCTTTCGCGGACGTG
>CAIZWI010000207.1 GCA_903936645.1 uncultured Verrucomicrobia subdivision 3 bacterium | reverse complement strand
TTAATCCGCAAACCGGCCGCGAAAAGCCCACAGGCCCAGCGCCGGGTTGGAAATATAAAATATCTGTTCGCCATCCGGCAGCGTGTTCCAGCCGTCCTTCAGCAGGGCCGGATTGTAACGCTGCGTCATCGTTTTCAGATCGGCATACCGGAAGTTGACACTTTCAATTTCCGCCTGCGTCAGGTGGCCCGGACAGTAGGTGACGTTGAACCGCCCCTCGGTGGAGCCGTGTATCAAGTGGGCCGCCGCGCTCAGGTTGTTGCGCAACTCCGCGTTCGCCTGCGTGGCCGCCAGCGTTTCCGGCGTGCCCCGGTAACCGTACTTGCGAATCAGCCGGTCAATCTCGTGGTCTTCGCCAAATTCCTTCAGGCCCGGGGCCAGCACAACGAGTTCGCCCCCATCAGCCATCGCCATCCGCGTGCGGTAAATGCTCTTGTTGCCCAGCCAGGTGCTTTTGAATTCCGCCGGGTCCAGGTACACAACCACTTTTTTAAGCGGTGCCTCCAGCATTTCAAAATTCACTTCCAGCGACAACTGGGCCGCCCGGTCAAAACCCGAAACATCATCGCTGACATACAAACCCCGCACCGCCAGCCTGCCATCCGCCGCCCGGCCCACCACCGTGTGCACATAAACAATCGGCAGGTGCTTGGTGAAATGTTCCGAGGCGTAATTCAAAATGCGCCGGACGGGCGTGTTGGACCGTCCCATCATCCGCTCCATGCCGTACGCCGCGCCCACAAAATGGCTCTTGTTGATGCCTTCCTGGCCGCCCGTGCCCACAAAAATGTTTTTGTTATAATTGGCCATCCCAATGACCTCGTGCGGCACCACCTGCCCGATGGACAGAATCAAATCATGGCCGCCCGTCCAGATCAAATCCGCCAGTTGCGCCGGCCAGGGAAAATCCACCGCCCCCCCGGACACCTCTTTGACAAAGGCCGCCGGCACCTCCCCCACCGTGGTCACGCCGGTCCGCCAGTTATGCACCCGGAATAAATCATGCGGCACGCCGGGAAACATTTCATCCAGTTGGTGCGGCGTCATCGCCGTGTGGGTCCCGAGGGCGGGCAGAATGTCCGTGAGGGCCGCGCCGTAAAAATCATAAGCCAGCCGGGTAAGCTGCCCCGCCTGGGAATGAAACCGGGTGAAATCCGGCGGCACCACGAGCACCCGCCGCCGCGGCCCGAGACGTTTCAGGGCCGTGGACAAACACTCGCGCAAATCTTCGGCCGACAACCGGTCGCTGGTGGAACCACGTTCAAAATACAGCATAATGAATCAAGCGGATGACGAAATGAGCATCTGGCAGACGGGCGATATTGTAAAGATTTTTTGCCCAAAAGCCCCGTTGGCAAACCTCCCCTCCTCCGTCCCCCAGTGCAGAAATTTCAAAACTCCGGGCCTAGACCCGCTGCTTATTTTTACAGACATTTCCCCCGCAATTTTTCATATTAGGAACACATATAATCGGCGCCTGCCCGCCCCCAACCTGGGTTGGGCAGGGCTGCCGGCCCAACTTAATAATTAAAATGAGCACTGGTTTGAACATTCCCAAAGAAGGATCGCTGGACTTTCTGTCCCTCGGCGCCCTGGTCCATCGCCTGGATCCCGGCATCATCCCCTTTCGCAAGGCCACACATTGCGACATTCACGTGAGCGGCGGCGAATTCAACGTCTCCGCCAACCTGGCCGATTGTTTCCGCCTGCGCACCGGCATCGCCTCCGCCATGGTGGATTACCCCATCGGCGATTTGATCGCCGAACGCGTCCGGGCCATGGGGGTGAAGCCCATTTACAAAAACTTCAAACACGACGGCGTGCACGGTCCAAACATGGCCACGGTCTACAGTGACCGCGGCCAGGGGGTCCGCGCCCCCGTGGTGTTTTACAACCGTTGCAACGAAGCCGCCGCCCAGCTCAAGCCCGGCGATTTCAACTGGTCGGAAATCTTCCGCCAGGGCGTGCGCTGGTTCCACAGCGGCGGCATCTTTGCCGCGCTCTCCACCACCACCGCCGAAGTCATCATCGAGGCCATGCAAGCGGCCAAGGCCGCCGGGGCCATCACCTCCTTTGACCTCAATTACCGCGCCAAGCTCTGGAACATCGTCGGCGGCCACGATCGTGCGGTGGCCGTGCTCGATAAAATCGTCAAGAACGTGGACGTCCTGGTGGGTAACGAAGAGGATTTGCAACTGGGCCTCGGCATCCCTGGACCCGAAGTGGCCGCCAAATCCAAACTGGATTCGAGCGCCTTCATCAGTATGATGCACAACGTCACCAAGAAGCATCCGCAGATCAAAATTGTGGCCACCACCTTGCGGGAAGTGCATTCCACCAACCGCCATAGCTGGGGTGCGGTCGCCTGGGTGAATGGCCAGACCGTCTCCTCTCCCACCTGCGAACTGGATGTCATCGATCGCGTGGGTGGCGGTGATGGTTATGCCGCCGGCTTCTTCTACGGCCTGCTAAATGGCGAATCCGCGCAGGAAGCCGTGAACCTCGGCTGGGCCCACGGGGCCTTGCTCACCACCTTCCCGGGCGACACCACCATGGCCACCGTCGAACAAGTCCGTTCCCTGGCCAAAGGCGGCTCCGCCCGTATCCAACGCTAAATCATCTTAAAAACACCCAACGGCGCGGAGTCATCCGCGCCGTTTTTTATTTCGGAGTTCGGGAGAAATGCCCGTCAACATCAGCGTATTTCAAGCCAACCCTGCCCACCCATTTTAGCCTTGGATTTGGAAATTTCTCTGGCTGTTGCAGTTTGCAGTTTGCCGTTTTACCCAACCTGCAACCTCACCACCGCTCTGGCCGCCAAACCAGGTTCACGACCGTCGCCAACCTAGAACCCATTAGCGCTGCACCCGCGCCCCCGCCCCCTTCATTAACTTTTCCACCTCGCCCTTGTCCGCCATCGACGTGTCCCCGGGAGTGGTCATCGCCAGGGCCCCATGCGCCGCCCCATATTCCACCGACTTTTGCGCATCCCCCGTCGTCAGCATGCCGTAAATAAAGCCCGAGGCAAAACTATCGCCCCCGCCCACCCGGTCCAGGATTTCCAGGTCGGGATACGGACGGCTCTCATAAAACTGGCCCCCGTGCCAGGCGATCGCCGCCCAATCATTAATGGTGGCCGTTTTGGCCGCCCGCAACGTCGTGGCCGTGGCTTGAAAATTCGGAAATTCCTTCACCACCGCTTCCATCATGTGCTTGAAGGCCGTCACATCAATGTGCAGGAGGTTCTCATCCGCCCCCTCCACCTTGAAACCCAGGCACGCCGTGAAATCCTCCTCGTTGCCAATCATCACATCCACGTAGCGGGCAATCTCCCGGTTGACCGCCTGGGCACGCTGCTGGCCGCCAATGGATTTCCAGAGCGACGGGCGGTAATTCAAATCATAACTGACCACCGTGCCGTATTCCTTCGCCTTTTTGACCGCCTCAATCACCAGTTGCGGCGTCGTGTCGCTCAGCGCCGCAAAAATACCCCCGGTGTGCAACCAGCGCACCCCCAGCTTCCCGAAAATATGGTCCCAATCAAAATCTCCCGCCTTTAACTGGCTGGCGGCGGTATTCCCCCGGTCGGACACCCCCACGGCTCCGCGCACCCCAAAACCCCGTTCCGTAAAATTCAAACCATTGCGCGTCACCCGCCCCACCCCGTCAAAGGGCAGCCATTTGATAAATTGGGGGTCCACCCCGCCCTGCAAAATGCAATCCTCCAGCAACCGACCCACGTCATTATCTGCAAACGCCGTGGCAATGGCCGTTTTCAGCCCAAAACACCGCCGCAGACCGCGCGCCACATTGTACTCCCCGCCCCCCTCCCAAACCTTGAATTGACGGGTGGTGCGCACCCGCCCCTCGCCCGGATCCAGCCGCAGCATCACCTCGCCCAGGGAAAGCAGATCAAATGCACACGCCGCTTTGTCTCGTAATGGAATTGCCATAAGTTTATCGGGGGAAAACGTTAGCCTTCACCCACGAAAAGAATGCAAACATTGCCTCAAAATAGCCAGCCCTTTCCCGACCGCCCACCGGCCTCATGAACGGCCGTTCCCCTTGGGCGGTCCGCCAAAAAAAACACACCGCCGCTCAAATTTGAGCGGCGGCGTTGTCTTTAACCGGGTTGGCGGTCGGGCTTAACTAACACCCAACTCAGACTGGGCCATGTTATGCAGCCGGGCTTGCGCCTGGCGGGACAGCCCGGTGAACAGCATGGAAACGTTAAAACCCGTGTGTTTATTGCCGTTGCAGGCAATCACCACACCGGCACAATTCACCTTGCTGCCATCCTGCGGAGACTGGAGGATGATCGTCATCTCCGACCAAGTATGGAAAGGTGATGGACTGCGAAACTCGATCCCGCTCTTATGAATGACCACCTTTTCAGCGGACAGTTCCAAACGCGTTTGTTTGGCTTCAAGCGTTACCGGTTGTTCAAAACTGCTGGTTCCTTCGAATTTTCTTGCGCACATAACGTTGCATCACCGTAACACGCGAGGCGCAATCGTCAAATTTTCATTTGTACCCCGTTTGGGTGGCAAACCAGGGTTAAATTCCGGTATTTTTGGCAGAAAAGTCCCTTTTTTCGCCCAAATCGCCAGAAAACTGCCCATCAACCCAGCCAGCACCTGGCCAGCCACCTGGCGCCTCAAACTTGCGGCTCCCACCCGGGCTCGTACTGGCGCCCCCACAACCTCATCGCCTCCTCATCCTCCAAAATATGGCCATTCGCCGGATCACAATGCAATTCCCGCCCCATCCGCCAGGCAATGTTGCCCAAATGCAATAATCCCACGCTCTTGTGGCCTTCCTCGGCCGGACAGTTCGCCGGCACCCCGGTGCGGACGGCCTCGATAAAATTCGCGAAATGCAGCCGGTCCAGCCCAATCCCCGTCGCACTAACCGTATTAGTCGGATCTGCCGACTCATTGCCGTTGGCCTGCTTGATGATCGTGCGCTTGCTGTCGTAAATGGTATAGGCATTGCCATCCAGTAAAGCCGTGCCTTTCGTACCGTAAACCAGCACGCCACGCTCCAATTTTTCAATCGGAAATCCATTGCAACTGCGCCCCTCCCAACTCATGGTTTTACCCTCGGCAAAATCCCAGCCAATGGTCTGGGTATCCGGCGTTTCCCAATCGTCCTGAAACTGATAGCGACCGCCGTTGGAGGTCACCTTGGTAGCCCAATTCACGCCCAACGCCCACCGGCAAACATCCACCTCATGCGCCCCATTATTGAGGGCCTCGCCCGTGCCCCAATGCCAGCGCCAATGCCAGTTGTAATGAATGAGATTATCCACCAATTCCCGCCGCGGCGCCGGCCCCTGCCACAGATCATAATCCAGCCAGTCCGGCACCGGCACCGGTTTGCCGTGCCCAATGCTGGCCCGATTGTTCGTGTACCAGGCCCGGCCGAAATAGGTCGTCCCAATAATGCCGTTGTGGATTTCCGGTATGATCGCGCGCAAATGGGGGAAGGAACGGCGTTGCGCCCCCATTTGCAGCACGCGCTGGTATCTATGCACAGCTTGCACCAGCAGTTCCCCCTCGCGCGGATTATGACTGCACGGTTTCTCCACATACACATGTTTGCCCGCCGCCAGCGCCAAAATGGCCATCGGCGTGTGCCAATGGTCCGGCGTCGCAATGGTCACCGCGTCCACCCTGGGATCCGCCAGCGCCTGACGGAAATCGCGCAACCCCTGGGGCACGGAGGTCTGGTGCTTGGCCACCGCCTTCAGGCCTTTGATAACAGCCCGCTTATCCACATCGCAAATGTGGGTGATTTCCACCCCGGGTATTGGGGTCAGGCAGTCAATATGTGCCAAACCCCGGCTGTTGGTGCCGCAGACCGCCACCCGGACGATGCCATCCACCCTGATGGCCCGGGCCGGGGTGGCCCCGGCTTGCGCCCCCGCACGATTCACGGCGGCCAGATAACCCGCCAGCCCCAAGCCAACCCCCGCCGTACCGGCCTGTTTCAAAAAGTGACGACGGTCAATCGGTATGTTCATAATGAATGGAGTAATGGACGTTACCCGCAACCCTCTGGTTGCCAGGGTTTGGTTTATGGTACGGGCGCAATGTGCCTGCCGGGTGATTGGCCGGCAAGCAGAACCCGC
>CAIZWI010000206.1 GCA_903936645.1 uncultured Verrucomicrobia subdivision 3 bacterium | reverse complement strand
TCCTGGGCAAAGGCGACATGCTCTACCTGCCCCCCGGCTCCGCCAAGCTCATCCGCATGCAAGGCGCGCTCATCACGGACCAGGAAATTCAGAGCGTGGTGGATTCCATCGCCATCCAGGGCAAGCCCAGCTACGAACTCGAAATTCACAAACAACTCTCCAAACCCAGCACCGGCCTGGGCGATGAAAGCGGCATTGACGAGGATGAGGACGTCATCCAGCAATGCATCGAAGTCATCCGCAGCGAACAAAAAGCGAGCGTTTCCCTGCTCCAGCGCCGCCTGCGCCTGGGGTACGGCCGCGCCGCGCGCATCATGGATGAATTGGAAAACCGCGGCATTGTCGGCCCCAGCAACGGCGCCGAACCCCGCGACATCCTCATTGACCTGGACGGTGAAGGCCACGACGGCGGCGGGCAGGAGGCGGTTTAATTTACCAGGCCATGCCGATGGTCATAAAAACCGAACTGACCGCCCCGGATTTCCGGGTGTTTACCCGCCATGTTGCCTTTGGCAAAAGTGGCCTCAAGGGGGTCTATGTTACCCTGCTTGGCACCGGTGCCATCGTGGGTGCCATCCTCGGCGTTACGCTGGCCGTGACCGGTATTCATTTGGACCTGCCTAATTTCATGATCGGCTTGTTTGCCGGCACATTCACCCTGGTGATTTACGCCAAACTCCAGATGCGCAACACCCGCCCTGCGGCCGAGGGCTCGGTGCTTGGCCCCCGGACCATTTCCATTAGCGAAGTGGGCGTTGGCGAGGCCTGCCCTCATCAAGAAACCTTGATCCGCTGGCCTGCCGTGCGGGCCGTTCAATCCGTGGGCGAGCATACCTTCATCATGATCGACCGCAACGCGGGCATCATCATTCCCCACCGGGCCTTTACTTCGGATGAGGAACGGAAACAATTTCTGGCGGAACTGCGCCAGCATGCCCCCGCCGCCGTACCGTCTGTCCTCTGACCCCTGCCCGGAAATGCCGGGCTAAGCCTCCGCTCCTGCAACCGCGCTGACTATCCAATTGACGAACTCCCGGCGGTAATTTAGCGTCCCCCGTCATGAACCTTTGGCTCCCCTTCGCCGTCGTTTTGCTCGCACTTTTGAGCGTCACCAGCCTCGCCCAGGAACCCGTCGTCCGGCTCTACGCCGGCCCCGCGCCCGGCTCCGAGGATTGGAAACAAACCGAGCAGGAAAGCCGCACCAATTTGTGGCATACCCGGGTGGCCTTTAATGTCGCCAGTCCCACCCTGACGGTCTTCCGGCCGCCCGCCGGCCAGGCCAACGGCACCGCCGTGGTCATCTGCCCCGGCGGCGCGTTTTTCGGACTCTCCATCGATAGCGAAGGCTGCGAGGTGGCCCGTTGGCTGAACCAAAAGGGCGTCACCTGCTTCGTGCTCAAATACCGCCTGGTCGAATGTAAAACCGATGATCCCACCACCGAGGTCATGACCCGCGGCCCGCTGGAACCCGTGGTCGCCCCCATCGTGAAACTCGCGCTGGCCGATGGCAACGCCGCCATCAGGTATGTGCGCCAGCACGCCGCCGCATACGGGGTGAAATCGAATCGCATTGGCATCATGGGCTTCTCCGCCGGTGGCACCCTGGCGGTGTCGGTGGCGATGAACTATACCCCGGAATCGCGTCCTAACTTTGCCGCGCCCATTTATGCCGTCTTCAACTGGGCGATCAAAGGCCACGGAGTGCCCACCGATGCCCCGCCCGCCTTCATTCTGGCCGCCTCGGATGATCCGTTGGGCCTGGCCCCCCAGAGCGTGGAAATTTACTGGGCCTGGCTCAAGGCCGGCCAACCCGCGGAATTGCATATGTTCGCCCGGGGCGGCCATGGCTTTGGCATGAAGGAACAGCACCTCCCCACCGACCATTGGATTGAGCGTTTCGCCGACTGGCTGGAACACCAAGGCTTGCTCACCAAGTAACGTGCCGCCCGGCGGTGTTAAAAATGTCGTGTCACTTTTTCGGTGGACGGGCATGTTAAATTCAGGCGATGAAAACTGTAAATACCGTCCTGACCGAACTTGAAATGACCACGGCGTGGCAGCGTCGCGATTCCAGCTATGATGGCGTGTTTTTCAGCGCCGTGAAAACCACCGGCATTTTTTGCCGTCCCTCCTGTCCTTCCCGCCCCAAACTGGAGCATGTGGAATTTTTCCGCACCTGCGGCGAGGCCGTGCGGGCGGGTTATCGTCCCTGCAAACGCTGCCAGCCCGAACTCGCCAATGGCCACCCGCCGGACTGGGTGGCGCAACTCATGACCCGGGTGGCCGCCGCGCCGGAGGAACGAATCTCCGCCCGGGATCTGCGCGCGCAGAACATTCCTCCGGAACGCGTGCGCCGTTGGTTTAAGCAGAACCATGGCATGACGTTTGCCGCATGGTGCCGGGGTCTCCGCCTGGCGCGCGCCTTCACGCAAATCCGTTCGGGCGAACCGCTGGATGAGGTGGTTCTCGGCCACGGTTTTGAATCTCACAGCGGCTTCCGTTCCGCGTTCACCCGCACCTTCGGCCGGCCGCCCGGACAGGCTGCGGAACAGGATTGCCTCCGCGTGACCATGCTGGACACCCCCCTCGGCCCGATGCTGGCTGCGGCTGGCGAAACGGGTTTGTGCCAGCTCGAATTCGCCGACCGGCGCGGACTGGAGAAAGGCTATGGGGAAATGCGGCGGCGCTTCGGCCTGCCCGTCGTGCCCGGAGACAATCCGGTTTTACAGCAACTGCGCCGGGAACTCGCCGAATACTTCAGCGGGCAACGGCGGCAATTCGAAGTCCCGTTGGCCCTGCGGGGCAGTCCCTTCCAGCAAAAAGTCTGGTGTGAACTGCAAAAAATTCCCACTGGCCACACCGTCAGCTACGAAACCATTGCCCAAAAAATCGGCCAACCCGCCGCCTTCCGCGCCGTCGCCCGGGCGAATGGGGCCAACCGTATCGCCCTGCTGGTCCCCTGCCACCGCGTGATTGCCAAGGATGGCACCCTCAGCGGCTACGGCGGGGGTGTCTGGCGCAAACGGCTCCTGCTGGCATTGGAATCAACTGGAAAATTACCGGCGGCACCCTAAGCTGATCCCCCATGACAAGATTCATCGTCACCGGGTTGTCGCTGGTTGTTTTGCTCATGACTCAAATTATTTTATCGGCTGCGCCTGCGGACCGGCTGGATACCACCAACGCGGACAAATTTGCGCGCCTGGCCCTCGCCGGCATTGATCGCGAATACCCCAACAAACCCAGCGAGACACTGACCGGCCCCCAGGACCTGGTCCCGCCCCGCACCGTGCATCCGGCGTTCTTTGGCTGTTTCGACTGGCACTCCGCCGTGCATGGGCATTGGATGCTTGTGCGCTTGCTGCGCGAACATCCCGATCTCGCCAGTGCCGCCGAAATCCGCGCCCGCCTCGCGGCCCATCTCACCGCCACCAACCTGGCCATCGAGGCGGCTTACTACACCCCCAAGGACAATCTCAATTATGAGCGCATGTACGGCTGGGCCTGGGCCCTGCGCCTCGCGGCGGAACTGCATGCCTGGAAGGATCCCGACGCGCAGCAATGGTCGGCCAACTTTGCCCCACTGGAACAAAAATTGGTGGCCCTCACCGAAAATTATCTCCCCCGGCTGACGTATCCCATTCGTACCGGCGTGCATCCAGACACCGCCTTTGCCCTCGCCCAAATTCTCGACTACGCCCGGACCGTGCATAACGCCCCCCTGGAGCAATTGGTGGTGGACCGTGCCAAAAAATATTTTCTGCACGACCAGGCCTATCCCGCCAACTACGAACCTTCCGGCGAAGATTTCCTGTCCCCGGGGCTGGACGTGGCTGACCTCATGCGGCGGGTGCTGCCGCCGGCGGAATTTTCCGTCTGGCTGGATGCCTACCTGCCCGGGCTGCGCGCCGGCCACCTGGGCGCCTGGGCCACGGCGGCGGAAGTGAGCGACCTCAGCGATGGCCGCCTCATCCACCTCGTCGGCTTGAACCTCAGCCGGGCCTGGACCCTCCACGGCGTGGCCTCCGCCCTGCCGACCGCCGACCCGCGACGTGCCGTTTTGGCAGCCGCGGAAAAAACCCACGCCGCCGCCGGCCTGAAATATGTCTTCAGCGGTCACTACGAGGGCGAACACTGGCTGGCCACCTTCGCCGTATATTACCTATCCCAAACCGGGGTGAAATAAATCAGCGCACCGACGCGTTCGATAATTAGGGGTTGAATTGTCCCTGAAGTTTGAAGTTTGGAGTTTGAAGTTTCCCCCCCCTCATCCTCCCGCAATCGCCCCAATAATCATAAACGGTTCCGTGCCGTTCAGGACCTCGGGCGGCAGCACGGTCTCCGAGGGTTCCAGGGACCAGTCTTCCTTGCTGGCAAAGAAGCGCAAGAAGGCCCGGCGTTTCAAGGTGCCGTGCTCGCGAATGGTTCCGCGCAAGTTGGGATACTTTGCTTCCACGGCGTCCAGCACCGCGCCCAAGGTCACCGGACCGGTGAGGTCCAGCAACACTTCGCCCTCAATGCGCGCAAGGTTGCGGAGATGAAATGGCAGCACGACGCGAATCATCGCCTTTTACTTCAACGTCTGCACTTCCACGGAGAGCACGGCCGGCAAATCCCGCACGATCGCGTTCCAACTATCCCCGCCATTGGCCGAGCAATAAACCTGGCCGCCCGTCGTGCCAAAATAAACGCCGCAGGGTTCCAGCGAATCCACCGCCATGGCATCGCGCAGCACATTCACGTAGCAATCCTTCTGCGGCAGGCCTTTGGCCAGCGGTTCCCAGTCGTTGCCGCCGGTTTTACTCCGGTACACCCGCAGCTTGCCCTCCGGGGGATAATGCTCGGAATCGCTCTTGATTGGCACCACGTAAATCGTCTCGGGTTCGTGCGCGTGAACATCAATCGGAAACCCAAAATCACTCGGCAGGTTGCCGCTGACCTCGGTCCACTGCCCGCCCGCGTCATCGGTGCGCAGAACGTCCCAGTGCTTTTGCATGTAGAGCACGTCGGGCTTGGCGGGATGCAGCGCAATGCGATGCACGCAATGGCCCACTTCCGCTTCCGGGTCCGGCAATTGGTAAGGCGACTTCAAACCCCGGTTAATCGGCTTCCACGTCCCCCCGCCATCATCCGTGCGGAACGCGCCCGCGGCCGAAATGGCCACATAAATCCGGTTCGCGTTTTTGGGATCGAGCAAAATAGTATGCACCGCCATGCCCCCCGCCCCGGGCTGCCAGAGTGGCCCCTTGGCGGCGCGCAGGCCGGGCATTTCCTTCCACGTTTTGCCACCGTCGGTGGTTTTGAAAATCGCCGCGTCCTCCACGCCCGCATAGGCCGTGTCCGGGTCCGTGAGGGAAGGTTCGAGGTGCCACACCCGCTTGAACTCCCACGGATGCTGGGTGCCGTCGTACCACATGTGCGTGCCGGCCTGGCCCTCATAGGCAAACTTGTTGCTCTCGCCCTTGGGAAATCCGCCCGGACCCTGCAACTCCTCCGGACTGCTGCCGGGGGTATTCCAAGTCAGGCCGCCATCGTCCGAACGCTGGATGATCTGGCCGAACCAGCCACTGGACTGCGAAGCATAGATTCGGTTGGGATCCACCGGTGAGCCTTTGAGGTGATACATCTCCCAGCCCGCAAAATGCGGACCGCTGATCGTCCAATCCTGCCGCCGGCCATCGGCCGTGAGGATGAACGCACCCTTTTTTGTTCCCACCAACACACGAATGGCACTCATGAGTTAAACCTTTGGGTCGGCTGCGCTTGCGCTTGGTTGAATCTTCGCACCATTAATGCCCGAGGGTCCGCGCCCCTGTCAAATGGGAAATGGAGAGTTCCTCCACTTTACGGCATTCAAAACAGCTTGCCCGCCCACCCGCCACTGGTCACCCGCCACCCGCCACCCGTCATTCGCCACCCGTCATTCGCCACCCGTCAC
>CAIZWI010000205.1 GCA_903936645.1 uncultured Verrucomicrobia subdivision 3 bacterium | reverse complement strand
CGGCTGCACGCGCTCCAGAATGCGAAAAACAAAGGGAAAATAACTCCAGTCGTTTGTGAGACACTACACTAGGCGTCGTTTTTCTTGCCAAACTTTTTCAAATGTTAAGTCATGCATCATTTGGCTAATTATTGAAAAGGATCTACCTCATTGGGACACTTTTAAAATAAATGCAATTTTTGGTGTGCCGCTGTGCATTGCCTGTAATTTTGCAGTGACGTGATTTTTATCAAGGCGCGTTTGGCATAGGCACGATGCACGGCCTTGCTGTTGGGTCCCAGCGCAGCTTGGGCGAATCTTTCTGGTCAGCCTGCCACCTTGGCACGTTCCGCCCACGCGTAGCGGTAGCTGTGGAGGGTGACGCCGTAAATGCCAAGCTGGCGGCAGCGCTGGCCAAACTCCGTGGCCCGGTCGCCTGCCCGCACGCCGGACAGGTACGGGAACAGCACTCCCTCGGCGGGCAGGTCCTTGAACAAATTGAGCGCGTCACCCCCCAAATGCACAATGACCGGCGCGCCGGTTTTCTTGCGGGTAAGCGGAATGGTTCGCGCAGAGGCGCAGAGGCCGCAGAGTAAGGCACCCAGGAGGCGGGCGGCCAGCGGGATCAAATGCCCATGGGTGATCCGGTTAAAAGAACATCCCCAGCCAAGAAAATCTGACTATATCAAGAAGCTCTTCACGCATGGGGCGGGAATTTTTGCCACAAAAGAGCACGATAGAACACGAAGGAGAGGGGAAGCAAGGGCGATGGCGGACCGGGAGCGGAATAGTCGGGAGACTTACCTGCGAGCAATGATTCCAGTGGTGGGATGGTTCCAGGTTCATGGGGTGGGGAGATAAATGGCCCGGTGGGCAGAGGTTAAGTCCGGCTTCATCCCGGCATTCATTCTTGGGAGGAGGCAATCCTATTTAATTTTTTGCGGATGGTTGGTTGGTGAGCGAAGCTATTCGAAAGCCTGCCAAGCTTGAAAACAAGGTGAGGATCGGGAGCGAATCAGCCAGCGGACCGGGGAGCAGTTGCGGGTGGATTGGCTCAGCGGAATGGTTCGCGCAGAGGCGCAGAGGACGCAGAGAAAAGTACCAGGAGGCGGGTGGTCAGCGGGATCAAATGCCCGTGGGTGATCCGGTTAAAAGAACATCGCCAGCCAAGAAAAAATGACTATTTCAAGAGCACCTTTACGGATGGGACGGGAATTTTTGCCACAAAAGAGCACGATAGAACACGAAAGAGAGGGGAAGCAAGGGTGATGGCGGACCGGGAGGGGGTATAGTCGGCAGACTTACCAGCAAGCAATGGTTCCAGGTTCATGGGGTGGGGAAATATGTGGCCCGGTGGGCAGGCGGGGGCGGGGAATTCTGACACCATTATTTCAAAGGTACGACAAATGCCGCCGGATGTTTGATGTTTTCATCCAAGGTGGCCCATTTCATACCGTATTTTCCGGCAAGATTAGCCAGATAAAAGTCCGTGGTCTTGGTTCCAGTTGCCGCCGGCAGGCCGGCCAAAGCGCGCTGATCACAAGGCACAAACACGGGTTGGTATTTGTCTAAAAAGCTTTGCAGCATTTCCCGGGCGTGGACGAGGTCCGCACCGTGGGCGGCCACCGACACGCGCAAAAATCCAAGTTCGGTGATGGGACAGACGGCCAGCTTTTTCCCCGCCAACCAGGCTTGAGCGCGCTCATGGAAAACGTGGTTCTGCCAGAGGCTGGCGACGATGGTGGATACGTCCAAAAGATATTTCACAGGAGCTCATCCATGGCCTGGCGGGTCGCTTCCCAAGAAACCAGCTGGTCGGTCACGGCCAGCAGCAGTCCATTTTTACGGACATAACGCACGGTGCGTTTGACCGGTTCAAGGCGGGTGAAAATAATCCGCCCATCATTGATTAATTCCACGTCAAACCGGTCGCCAGCCTTGCCGACCGGCAGGATTACGCGTCGTTTGGAATCGCAGGTCACCGTCATGGTGGGACGGTCCCACTCCGCCAAAGGCTTGTCAAGCAAAACCCAGGACGGCCAACCGTCACATGCCCCGGGCGATCTTTTGCAAGATTTCCAGGGCGATGGCGTTCATTTCCCGGGCGCGGAAGTCGGTGGCGGCCTCGGTGTAGCAGCGGAGTTCGGGGGCGTTGCCGGAGGGGCGCAGGTGGATGACTTCGGCGTTGGTAAAGGTGCAGCGGAGGCCGTCGGTGCGGTCGAGACTCGCGACCTGGCCGGCGATGCTGCCGAACATGCTTTCGAGGGCCAGTTGGTCGGCTTTCAAGTCGCCGGTGCTGAAGCGGGCGAGGATGGCGGCGCTCTTGGCGGTGGGGAAGTTTTGGATGCGGTCGCTGGCGGTGTAGCGGGCGGGCAGGGTGGCGGCGAGTTGGGACACGGTTTTGCCCTCGCGGCGGGCCAGGAGCAGGATGCCGAGCATGACAATGATGGCATCGCGGGTGGGCAGGGCCCCGAGCGGACGGCCGTCCAGCACGAGGTCGGAATTGAGGAGGAACCCGCCGTTGGCCTCGTAGCCGACAACGCGCTGGGCGCCGGCGGCCCGGGCGGCTTGCAGGGAGACGATGACAAAGGGGGAGCCGATGCGGGTGCGGCGGACTTCGCGGAACCAGCCGCTTTTTTCCACGGCGGTGTTGCAGCTCACGGGGGTGCTGACGCTGTCGGCCGCGAGAAATTTGGCGCACAAGATGCCGGCGACGTCGCCGCGGAGCCATTCGCCGCGTTCATCGCCCACGAGGGGGCGGTCGCTGTCGCCATCGGCGGAGACAATGGCGTCGAAGCCCGGCTGGCCGGCCCATTGACGGGCGAGGGCGACGTCCTCGGGGCGGATGGCCTCGGTATCGACGGGAATGAATTTATCGGAGCGGCCGAGCGGGGTGACGCGCGCGCCGAGGCCGGTGAGGACCTGGACGAGGACATCGCGGCCGACGGCGGAATGCTGGTAGACGGCAATGTGCAACCCGTGGAGGGCATCGGCCGGGAAGGCGTTGAGATAGCGCTGAATATAGGCCTGCTCGGCAGCCGGGGAAACCGGGGGGGCGGCGGTGACGGGGGTGGCGAACCAACCGGCGGCATCGAAGCGGGCGGGGTCAACGGTCACGGTCTGGCCGGCGATGCCGGGTTCGTCGCTCTTGAGGACTTCGCCGGCGCATTTGTTGAACTTGATGCCGTTGCGATCGTCGGGAATGTGGCTGCCGGTCACCATGATGGCGGGGATCTGGTGGGTGAGGCCGTAGAGCGCCACGGCGGGCGACGGGGTTTTGCCACAATTCACGGGGACGTAGCCCATATCGGCGGCGGCCTGCATGACGGCGAGCATGACGCGGTCGGTGCTGGGGCGGAAATCGCCGCCGACGGCGACGCGTTCGCCGGCGCGCTTGAGTTCGCCGATGTCTTCGAGGTACTGGAGAAAACCACGGGTGTAGGCGTAGCAAACCAGGTCGGTCATGGCGGTGGCGAGGCCACGGGCGCCACTGGTGCCGAAGGCCACGCCACTGGAGGCCATCAATTCTTTAATGCTCAGGTTCATGCAAGGTGGGGTTTTTAAGAATTCAGATCCGGGACGGTTTAAGATTCGAGGAGTCCGGGGAATTGGCGCAGGAGCAGGTCCCAGTCGAGGGACTCACGGTTGACGGGCTGGAGGACAAACAAAATGGGTTCTTCGCCGGAATGGCCGAGGGTGATGCGGCGCCAGGTGGTTTGCCACCAATATTGGAGGGCCGAGGCGTGGCGGGTGCGGCCATCGGAGAGCCAGTACATGGCTTCCACGCTCCGGCCGCCTTTGTTGAGGGACAGCACGCGGGCGTAACCGCCGAGCACGCGGATATCGCGCGCGGTGCCGATGGTCCAGCCGGCGCCGCGAAAGCAATACGTGGGGTCGTGAATGGCGTGGCGGTTGCGGGAGCCATCGATGGCCACCATGATGACTTGCTGGCGGCCGACCTGGTAGAGGCGTTTTACGACGCGGGCGGGCGAATAGATGGAGGTTTCCACCTCGGCGAGGGGGAGTTCGCGCCCTTGATAGCCCAAACCGCTCATGGGGATGGCGTTCAACCGCGTGCTGGCATCCCGCAGGGGGACGAACTGCCAGATGAGGCTGAGCACGACGGCGGCGCCGAGCGTGAGCCAGATGATGGTTTTGGCGGGAATTTTCATAAAATCAGGCAGCGGGGCCGGGGCGGCGGACCACCAGGCGCCGCCAGCCGATGACTGCGGCGCTGAGGGCGATGGCCACGCGCAGAACATTCACCGGGGTGGGGGTCAAATGCAGGCGCGTCTCCAAAAGCCAGCCAAAGACCGGCATCCAGCAGATGGCGAGCGCGAGCCAGGGCCAGGCGGGGAGGGGACGAAACTGGGCCAGGCTGCCGAGGGCGCCGGCGAGGCCCCAGTAAACCAGGAAATTGAGGTCTCCGATCACGCCGATGAGACCGATCGTCAGGCTAATCGCGGCCAGTTTGAATTGGTAAATATCATGTGCGCGGTGGGCGATGGCCCAGAGGGCGGGCAGGACCCAGATGAGCAGGGCCAGCCAGCCAAAGTGGTCGTAGGGCGCGTGCTTCCAGGCGGAGACGAGGTCGGCGGAGTGCCAGGCGCAAAACAAGGTGACCAGCCATTCGACCCGGATTTTGTGGAGAAACTGGTTCATGTTTTAGCGGCGGCCGGGGGGCTGGCGGGCCGGCTTTGCCATTCGAGCAAGGCGAAGGAACCCCAGCAGAGGGCGAACATGACCATCAAGACAAACCAGCCGCCCCAGGCATGAAACCAGCCTTCGGCAAATTCGATGCCAAAGGTGAGGGCGGCGGCGGTGAGCATGAGCACGCGGGCGGTGTTGGCCACCCAGGCGAGGACGAAGAGCAGGGGCAGACTCCACCAGTAGGAGCGGTTACGCCCGAGCTGGATGTAGGCCAGCATGGTGCCGGCGATGAGCATGGCTTGCAAGGCCTTGAGGCCGGAGCAGGCGGCTTCCACGGAGACGGGCAGGCCCTGGACTTTCAGAAAGGTGCCTTCGCGGGTGACCACGAGGCCCAAGAGGGAGTAAACTTGCTCGGTGACCCAGGCGGCGGAAAGCCGGAACCACCAGCCCACCTGGCCGGCATCCAGCGTGACCCAGGGAAAGGCCATGACCAGCAGGGCCAGGAGGCGAAACACCCGGCGGCGGTCCGCGGGTTCCAGGCGGAGTTTGAGCCAGGCCCACGTGGCGAGGGTCCAGCCCAGGGCGAGCAGCAGGGTGAGATTGGTGATGGTGCCGACCACGAACAGCCCCACGGCCCCCGCCAGGGTGGGGGTGTGGAGGGCAAACGGCGTGGCGGTGAAGCGCCAGGGGGCTCCCAGCCAGAAGAAGACTGGCAGCGCGCCCAGAATGGGCAGCACTTCCGAGGAGTTGCCCCCCCAGGACCGGTCCCGGCCCCAAATCAAGGCGGCAAACCCCGCGAGGGCGGCAAGCCAAAGCCAGTCTTTGAGTTTCATTTGCCAGCCGCCGCTTTGGCGATGTCTTCCAGATTTTGCCGCAACTGGAGCTGGTCGGGCATCAGCTCGAGCAATTCCAGGGTATAACGCTTGGCCTCGGCCCAGTTCTTTTGGTCAAAGGCCTCGTGGGCGAGGAACACCCGGGCCTCGATGGATTCCTTGGCCAGGGCATGATATTGTTTGGAAGCTTCGGCTTTGTTGCCTTCGCGCAG
The DNA here is from genome assembly GCA_903936645.1 of uncultured Verrucomicrobia subdivision 3 bacterium. GTDB lineage: Bacteria > Verrucomicrobiota > Verrucomicrobiia > Limisphaerales > UBA11358 > UBA11358. The sequence goes on along the minus strand of CAIZWI010000205.1, from coordinate 5,851 downwards.
GGTGATGCGGGCCAGTAATTCCCGGCCGGTCACATCCTTGGCGAGCTGCGGTTGCCGGTTGATCCAGGCGCGGGCATCGGCGTACTTCTTCAAATCCAAATCGGCCAGGGCCAGGACATAACTGGCACGGTACCCCACGGGGGTGGTCAGGGAGGCCAGCTTGGCGAACCGGTTCAGCGCCTCCTGGGTTTTGCCGGCGGCCAGCATAATTTCGGCCGTGAGGAGATCGGTGTCCGGGCTGGCTTTGCCGGTGGCCAGGAAATCCAGCGCCGCCTGGTTGCCGCGGTTCACCCGGAGGTCTTGGGCGAGTCCGTAGGCAAACCAGTCAGGATAGGTGGAGGGGTTGGTGCCGGAGGCGAGTTGCAGGGCGGCTTCACGCCAGCCGACGGCAAGGAAGGCGGCGGCAAAGACATCCGGTCCCTTCAAGAGCGCTTGGAAATCCGCGGGCAGGGCCTTGCCTGTGCCCTGAGCCTCGGCCCGGGCATAGTCATCCAGCGCGATATAGAATTGATGGCGGTCATTGGCCGGCACGGTGCTCACGTAGGCAAAGGCCGAGGGGCTGAGCGTGTGGTCCAGGCGGTAACCGAGAATGCGCCGGAGGGCGGCTTCCAGGTCCGGGGCGAAGGAGCGGGCGCGAAAACTATTAAATTTCAGCAGGTAGAGCGCCTCTTTTTCGTGGTGCGTGCGGAGGAGTTCAATCATTTGCAGCCAGAATAATTCCTGGCGTTCCGAGAGGTACCGGTGGGCCTGGGTCAGATCATTGAAGGAGTTGGAATTCCAGTAGGTGTTGTCGGGCAGGGCAATCACCCATTGGGCGAGGGGTTGCAAATCGCCGGCGGCCACTTTGTCGGACTTGAGCGCCACGGGTTGGACGACTTTGCCCCAAAAGGCGGCCTTCAGCCAGATATAATCATACGTGGGCTGGGCAATGGCCTCACGCCAGGTTTGCAAGGCGAGATCGTAGTTGCCCTGCCGGCGGTAAAACTCCGCCAGGTCGTCGCGGAGCACGGGGTTGTTGGTTTGGGCGATGACGGCGGCCACATAATCCACGCGGGCCTCGCCCGGATGGCCGGCGGCCTCGAGGATTTGGGCGCGGAAGGAGCGGATGTCGGGGTTGCGGGGATCCACCTGGCTGGCTTGATTGATCAGCTGCCAGGCCTGGTTCATGTCCTTGCCGGCCACAATCAAGGCCAGACGGGTGAGGCGGTCGGCATCCAATTTGCCGGGCAATTTTTGGCTGCGCAGCAATTTTTCCGCTTCGCGGGGTTTGCCTTGGAGCAGGAAGGCGTCGCTATCCAGGATCAACCAGAGGGCGGGTTGTTTTTCATGGCCGGCCCAGGTGCTGCGGACCTTGGTGAAATCCACCGGCCGGCGGCCGGAAACAAAGGCCCGGGCGAGGAGCACGGAGGCTTCTTCATTGGCCAGCACGCGGCCGGGGGCCTTTTGGTAGAGATCGGAGAGGCGGGGTAAATCGCGGAGTCCGGCGAGGGCGGCAACTTCCAGCGAGGGCCAGTCCAGGGTGGAGCCTGGATGCGCCATGGCGGCGACAATGGCGTAAGCCTCGGCCGCATGGTCTTCGTGCAGGAGCGACAGCGCTTTTTGGTAGGCCCGTTGTTCCTGGTGCAGGACCACGGAAGCGCGCCAGGACCGGATGCCAAAAAAAGCTCCCACCCCGGCCACGAGGAGGACTGCCAGACCGATGATTATTCTTTTATTCATTGCGTGATAACGAATTTAATGGGCTCCGGGTGCCGGGACAATCCAGCTCAGGATGGCGCAACGGTAGAGAGTCTCCGTTGCGAAATCAATCGCGGATCAACGGGCAAAAACCTGGCCGATGGTTGCTTTCTGATTGCGGGCGACCGCCCGATCTGACCGGTGCTGGTCAAACTGGGTGCTGCCCAAGCCAACTTCGGGCATTTAAATTACACCAGGCGGGCCGCTTTTCCAACTGTAAAGGAGGGCCGGGGGCGAAAATGTGGGCAAAATACCGCTGAAAGCCTGGGGACCCGTTGGTTGGGGTGCGGGCCGGGGCGGCTGGGGCCATGCGGAGTTGCCCAGGGCACGCTGGATTCTTGGTGCCCCTGCCGAGCCAGGTCAAATCGTCTGCGAATGCCGGCGCTCGCCGCTGGGGGCCAGGGTGTTGTCAAAGCACATGGCGATGTTGCGGATGAAGAGGCGGCCGGCATCGGTGATTTCCACACCGGCGGGGGTGCGCTTCACGAGGCCATCGGCTTCGAAGGGGGCCAGGGCAGCGAGTTCGGGGGCGAAGTACTCGGTGAAGTTAATGCCCAGTTTTGCGGACATGGCGGCGTAATCCAGCGAGAGGTCGCACATGGCGCGCATGATGGTTTCGCGGCGGATTTGGTCCTCGGCGGTCACGGCATAGCCGCGCTGCACGGGCACGCGGCCCGCATCCACGGCGGCGCAATAGGCGGGGAGTTCCTTCTCGTTCTGCCAGTAGACTTCCGGCGTTTGCGAAATGGCGGACATGCCGAAGGAATAAATATCCGAGCCGGCCCGGGTGCTGTAGCCCTGGAAATTCCGCTGGAGCTGCTTCTGGCGCTGGGCAATGGTCAGCTCGTCGTCGGGCTTGGCAAAATGATCCATGCCAATATAGATGTACTTATTATCCGCGGTCAGCCGTTCAATGACGTTCTTGAGGAGCTGCAATTTGACTTCCGGCGGGGGCAGGATTTTCTGCTCCAAAATCTTTTGCGCGGGCTTTACCCACGGCACATGGGCATAACTGAAGACCGCCAGGCGGTCGGGGCTCATTTCGAGGACGGTGTCGAGGGTTTCGTTAAAGGATTCGGCGGTCTGGAAGGGCAGGCCGTAGATCAGGTCGAGATTCACGGAGCCGTAGCCGAGTTCGCGCATCCAGTCGATGGCCTGCTGGGTCATGGCCCGGGGCTGGATGCGGTGGATGGCCTCCTGCACTTTGGGGTTAAAGTCCTGCACGCCCATGGAGGCGCGGTTGAACCCAATTTCGCGCAGGGCCACGAGGTGGTCGCGGGTCAGGCGGCGCGGGTCGACTTCCACGCTGGCTTCGATGTCGGGCGCGAAGGTGAAGTGCTGGTGAATTATGTCACCGAGGCGGCGGATTTCGTCCGGCCGCAAAAACGTGGGCGAGCCGCCGCCGAAATGGAGCTGGACAGCTTTGCGGCCGGGGTTGAGTTGCGGGGCCATCCGGGCGACTTCGCGGGCCAGATAACTGAGGTAATCGCGGCCCTGGTCGTGGTTGGTGGTAATGACGGTGGTGCAACCGCAAAACCAGCAGAGCGTTTCGCAAAAGGGAATGTGAAAGTAAACGGACAGGTCGCGCGGGGTTTGGTTGTTGGCGGCCAAATGGCCGGCGAGCTGGTCCCAGCCGAGGGCGTTGCTGAACTTGGTGGCGGGCGGATAGCTGGTGTAACGCGGCCCGGCCACGTTGTATTTCTGCACCAAATCCAGGTCAACTTTGAGCGTGCTCATACTTTAAATTTTTGGACCGTGTCCACCAGGGCGGCGATGTTTTCCAGCTTGGCGCCGGGCGTCAGGCCATGGCCGAGATTGAATATGTGACCCGGCCGGTCGCGCATGGCGGCCAGCACGGCGGCGGTTTCGCGGGCCACGTCGGCGGGTGTGGCGTCGCTGATCAACGCGGGCGACAGATTGCCCTGCAAGCCGATATGGGCCGGCACGTGCTGGCGGGCGGCGGCCAGCGGCGTTTGCCAGTCCACGCCAATGACATTGGCGCCGGTGGCCACCAGTTCGGGCCAACTATCGTGGGTTCCGAGGGAAAAGGCAATCACCGGGGGCGCGGCGGGCCGCTGTTTGAGGGCGGCGATAATCTCGCCCATCCACCGACCGGAGGCTTCCTGGAATTCCGTGGGCAGCAGGTGGCCGCCGTGGCTGTCAAAAATCTGGAGCGCGTCCACCCCGGTATCCGCCTGCATTTGGAGATACGCCGTGATGGCCGCGGTCAACTTCTCGGCCAGTAAATAATAGGTCTTGGGATCTTCCCGGAACAAGGCCAGGGCGCGGCTGTATTTGGGCACGCTGGCCCCCTCCATCATGAAGGTGGCCAGGGTCCAGGGTGAACCGCTGAACCCGATCAGCGCCGTGCGGTCGCCCAATTCCTGCCGCAACATGCGCAGCGCCTGGTCCACATAACTGAGCCGCTCGACCACGCGCTCGACGGAAAGCCGGGCAATATCGGCCGCGGTGGTCACCGCAAAATCCATAACCACCCCGCCGGTCTCGCGAAAATGGTAGCTCTGGCCGAGTGCCTCGGGGATGACCAGGATGTCGCTGAACAGAATGGCGGCATCAAACCCAAACCGCCGCACCGGCTGCAAGGTGACTTCCACGGCCAGCTCGGGGTTTTGCACCAACTGGACGAAGGTGTAGGTTTCCTTGAGCTTGCGGTACTCCGGCAGGGCGCGTCCCGCCTGGCGCATGAGCCACAGGGGCGGCCGGTCCGTGGGCAGGCAACGACACGCGGCTTGGAACCGCTGCCGGCTGGTGGGCGTAGGAGTGGCGATGGTCGGGCTCATGGCAAAACGCTGCGTAACATGGTTGATAGCATAAACCATCCGGGTGGGAAAGCCGCTTATCATTTTTTGGCAATCCCGGCGCATTTTTTGGTTGGTGGGCCGGCCAAACCTCACAGCCAGCCCGACCGACAATTAAAAGCTTACTCCCAATGCTTTGCCAAAAATTACAGTTTGGGCTAAAGCAAGTCCGGCGAACGGCGGCAACGTTCAATGCCCATTTTATGCGGACTGATTGGGCTCGATCCGGGTGAATCGTTGCCGCCAAATTTCCATGAGCGGACGCAAGTCATTTTGGTCGGCGGCCTCCAGCGCGGAGAAATAAGCGGCCCGATCCTCCGCCGATTCAGCTGCAAGCACAATGTTTCGATTGCAAGAAATATTCTTGGAACCCTTGCTCTGGCGTCAAAGTTCCGAATGTGATTAAATCAAAGGCATTATGGCGAACATCAGTCCAGACACAATGATTATAGCGGGGAGCGTTATGCTTGCCATAACGATGGCGGGGACGCTCTTTTCTCGCTGGATGAGGGTTTCAGCAAAAGAGCGCGAACATGAGCGTGAATTGGCCGCTAAGCAGGCAGAGAATCAAAGGATGGAACAAGAACGCTCACGGGCGGAAATGATGCACCTTACCAAACGGATTCTTCAGCAATCGCAATCCAAAAATCAAAATGAAGCCAATGAGGCAGGGCCGAACGCTGGCGGTTACATTATCTTCGATATGCCCGAAGCAAAAAAAGGCGTATTCCATGACCTGCTGAAAGGTTTTGAAGATTATGCAAAGCTACGGGGTTACAGCATCACGTTTTCAATAGACAACTCATTTCCAAACAAAACTGCATTCAAGTTTACATTCGATAATCGAGGAATCAACGTTTCATCTGCCCAAGTGCGGCAGGACTTGAAGGATTATCTTAACAAAGTTGAAAAAGGGGAGTCTATAGATGATTTACCAGTGATTTTGAGTCCAGAAGAACACAGCATTGTGCTGACACATTTGAAAAACCGCATTAATTTCCTAACGCACACCCTTACCCTTGAGAAAAATGCTACGGAGCTATACAAAGACATCGCCAAACAAATCTCAACTCGTGGTTTTGGAATTGTTCCACCACAGAATTTTTACATTGGCGATGGTCATAACAATCAAAGTTTCCAAGCACTAAACTCACCACAGGCGGCGGTTGGCACTGGTAATCGTTTGATTGGAAATCGTCAAGACCAGAGCATCTACATCTCAAATTCGTTTAATGAGCGGACGGAACAAGTTCAAGCATTGTCTAATCTCTGGATGGCACTGCACACGGCGCGTG
>CAIZWI010000204.1 GCA_903936645.1 uncultured Verrucomicrobia subdivision 3 bacterium | reverse complement strand
GCCAAAAGTGGCGGCTGATGCTGCCAAGGCCGCCTTCATGGGGGTTATTGTGCCGGCCAGGGTATCGGCTTCCAGTTGTTTCGCGTCTTTTTGCAGGCGGAATTCCTTGGCCTGATCCCGGGCGGCCGTGTGTTTGCTCAGATGGTTGACACGTTCCGCTTCGGCTTTGTCTCGTTGTTTTTGGAGTTCATCTCGCTTTTCGCGTTGCTTCTCCAACTGTTCCAAGGCCTGCAAGGCTTCGATGTGTGCGACGTGAGCGGCCTGGTTCTCCATCAGTACCCCGACCGCTGTTTTGGATTCAGCAAGCCGGAGTTCCGCCTCTTCCCGGAGCGTCTTGGCGTGCCCCAATTTCTGCGTTGCTGAGCCCTGAGCGTTACGCGTAGTTTCAACCGCTTTTGCCAGGACTTCGACCTCCTCTCTTAGTTTTAAGGCCAAATCCCGGGCCGCAGTTACCTCGGCGAGGGCAACGGTGGTCGTCTCCACTTTTTGGCGTGCATTCGCGAGCGTTTCCTGGCTGTCTGCCCGATCTTGGATGCGTTCGGTAATTCCAGCCAGTTTGGTTTGATGGCCAATCCGCTGGGCCTCAAAAATATCCACCGCCGCTTTCAACCGGTCGAAACAATTGCGGAACACGTCCACATCCAGCAATGGTTCAAAATATCGCTTTGCCTCGGCCGGTTTGGAATCAAAGGGCCACGTCAATCGCCCCTGCTTTACCCCCACCAACTTGCAAAAAACGTCGCTCAAATGGCGCGGGTCCGGAAATTTCAACAGGCGGCAAAGAAAATCAGCCACTTCCTGGTCCCCTTCCGCACAAATGCTTTGGTCACTGAGTTGGATTACTTTGGAGCGGCGTTTGCTTTGTTTTCCAACCGCCCGTTCAATTCGGAACGATTCTCCCTCAAATTCGAAGGTCACATCAATTTCACCCTCCTTGGACCCGTAGCTAAGAAAATAGGTCTCGATTTGGAAATTTTCCTCGAACTGCGGATCGGTCAGAAACAAAGCGTAGCCGAGGCTCTCGATCAAGGTCGTTTTGCCGTGCCCGTTGCGGCCCGCCACCCGGTTAACCCCGGTCTGGAAAGGTATGGTGATGCCGGTTCCATCCGGCCCGTTGCCGTAGGACTTGATGTTTTTCAGGCGAATTGACTGGATGATCATATGCCCTCCTGGGTTTGTGGCGCCGGTTCCAGTGGTATGGTTGCAGGTACAACCGACATTGCCATGGCAAGACGGACTTTCTCAACCAATTGAGAGGCGACAATTCGACTGGCCATGACTTCACCGGCCTCACTGTTACGCACCGATTCCTTTAATTCGAAAAACAAATCGGCAAACGATTGCTGGCTTTCCTGCAATCCCCACAGAGGTTGTTGCCCAACCAGTTGAAAAATCGCACGGCGCTCTAACTCGTCTCGGGGTAGTAGGTCTGCGCCGTTCTCCGCGCCGACCGCAAAGCCATTACCGATGTTCAGTCTGGTTGTGTCGATGGACACGGCAAATATGCCGGACAGCTCGGCAATTTCGAGCGCGGCCTTGGCCTGATCCAAGGCGATGCGGTTTAGGTTCAAGGTCCCGGTCAACACTAATTCAACCACGGCAGATTTATTGGGGCTTCCCACCCCAATGGCTGCCACTGCCGCAGAAATGAATGCAGCTGCTCCATTTTTAGTTTTGTTCCCAAAAATCGTGCAATCCAGCTCAAACCGCAGGCATGGTCGCCGGGGATTCGAACGAATTTCCAGGGACACCGGCTGACCAGGTTGACTAGGATCAATCTCCAAGACGGCGTACCCACGTCCCACCGGCCCACCATCCTTGCCCTGGGAATATCCCGCTTCCCGGATATCGCAATTCTCGGGTGAACCGGGGTTGCAAGCCCAGCCGCTATAAACCATGGGTTTGTGAATATGGCCCAAAGCCAGGTAGCAGAATTTTTCGCGGAGCAATTGCAGGTCTTCTTTGCTGAATCCGCCGCCCTCGCCCACAAAATATTCCGGGCCAGCGTGAAGAATCAGAACTTGGGG
>CAIZWI010000203.1 GCA_903936645.1 uncultured Verrucomicrobia subdivision 3 bacterium | reverse complement strand
TCTTGGCCTTGGCTGATTTATGCCGCCCGGGCGGCCATGTCCGGCTCCAGCGCCCTTGGCCGCACCGGGCTCGCCGCGAATCCGTCAAGCTGCGTCAAGCCCCGTCAACCCCCTGTCGGGCGGTCAAATTTTGTTTAAGCAGCACAAGATCAATGGTTTATAAGAAATCAGCTTAAACGTCGGTCAAGGCCCGTCAAGCCCCCCCCCGGAGGTGCGGGCACCGCGCCCGGAACAATTGACAATTCCCGGCCGATGCCAATAATGCTTTGAAACGTCGTTTTCCCGCAGAGCGATGCGTCCGGGGAAGCCGGAGCCGTGGCACAGCATGTCAAATCAGCAACCCAGCGAACCCGTCCGCCCCGTGGCCCCACTACCCCGCCGGGGTGGGGGGGCTGGATCCTCACCCTGGTGGGTCGCCCTGTTACTGGCGGCCATTACCTTTGCCCTCTATTGGCCGGTATTGCATTGTGGATTTGTCAATTATGACGATCCCGATTATGTCACGGCGAATCCCCGGGTGCAGTCCGGGCTGATGTGGCCCAACCTAAGTTGGGCGTTCACTACCGGGGTGGCGGGCAACTGGCATCCCCTGACGTGGCTTTCGTTAATGCTGGATGTCAGCTTATGGGGCCGGACCGCCGCGGGCTTTCATTTCACCAACCTGCTCCTGCATTCCCTCAATGCCTGCCTGCTCTTTGGGCTGCTGCACCGGCTCACCGGGGCAATCTGGCGGAGCGCTGCCGTGGCGGCATTGTTCGCCTGGCATCCAGTGCATGTGGAGTCGGTGGCCTGGGTGGCGGAGCGCAAGGATGTGCTCAGCACCTTTTGGGGGTTCCTGGCGCTCTGGTGGTATGTGCTTTACGCGCAAACCCCACTCCCCGGTCTGGCCGCCCAAGGCCGGGCCCCCATCGCCCCGGCCCGGGGCCGGCGTGGATTATTCTATGCCTTAAGCTTGGTCACTTTCGCCCTGGGCTTGCTCAGCAAGCAAATGCTCGTCACCTGGCCCGGGGTGATGTGGTTGCTGGATTACTGGCCCCTGGCTCGCTTTCGCCCCGGGCGCGGCTGGCCCTTGCTGCGGGAAAAATTGCCATTCCTAGCCCTGAGCGTGATGGCGAGTGCCGCGACCTTGCTGGTTCAAAGCCAGGTTGGGGCGGTGGCGGCGGTGGGGCAGTTGCCCTTGGGCATGCGCCTGGGGAATGTGCTGGTTTCTTATGCCCGCTATCTGGGGAAACTGTTCTGGCCGACGGACCTGGCCATTTTCTATCCCTTTGCCGGTTATTGGCCCCTCGTCCAAGTTTCACTTGCCGTCGGCTTGCTCGCCGGCCTTACCGCTTGGTTTTGGTGGTGGCGCCAGCGCCAGCCCTACTTGCTCGTGGGCTGGTGGTGGTTCATGGGCACACTGGTGCCCGTGATCGGTTTGGTGCAGGTGGGCGACCAGGCCATGGCCGACCGTTACACATACATTCCTTCCGTGGGCATTTTAATGGTCTTCGTGTGGGGGGCCCATGCCCTGACCCGCGGTAGCCGCTGGCTGGTTGGGGGGGCCACCGGGGTGGTCGTCGCCGGCCTGCTCGCCTGCCTGCCCCTGACCCGGCGGCAAATTAGTTGCTGGCAGAATAGTGAAACGCTCTTCCAGCATGCCCTGGCCGTTACCCAGGACAATTTTGTGGCCCACAATAATCTTGGGGCGGCCTTGCGGTCCCGGGGCCAAATCGATGCGGCCATCCAACAGTTTCAAGCCACCCTGCGCATCCATGCCGACGATGCCAGTGCCCATTACAACCTGGGGCTCGCCTTCCTGGATCAAAGCCGCACCAATGCCGCGCTCGAGCAATTTCAGGCTGCCGTCCGGTACCAGCCGGAGTTTGCCGATGCCCACGACAGTCTGGGCAGTGCCCTCCTGCAGCAAGGCCAGCCTGCGGCGGCGCTTCGTGAGTGGACTGAAGCCATCCGCCTGCAACCGGGGCTGGCCGTGGCCCACTTCAACCTCGGCACGGCCCTCATGCAGCAGGGCCAAATGGAAGCGGCCAGCCAACAGTTGCAAATTGCCGTTCAACTGCAACCCAATGATCCCGAGGCGCATAATAACCTGGGCATAGCCCTCAACCAAATGGGCCAGGCCGACGCGGCCATGGTGCAATTTCAGGAAACCCTCCGGCTCCAGCCGGCCCGGGCCGTGACGCACTACAACCTGGGGATTCTCCTGATCAAGCAAGGGCAAACTGCCGCCGCGATGGCTCAGCTCCAGGCCGCCATCCAGGTGCAGCCTGATTATGCGGAGGCGCATAATAACCTGGGCTTTCTCCTGGCCCAAGGCGGCCGGCTGGACGAGGCGATCCAGGAATTTCAGACCGCCTTGCACCTTCGCCCGGATTTTGCCGGTGCCCAAAATAATCTGGCCCGGGCTTTGGCCCTCAAAAACCAGGCCCATTGAGAATGCGGGCCCGCCGCAACGGCCAGCCCGCCGGGGGCCTGGCGGTGGCTGGTCCCTTCCCCCGGAACCACCCCTTGGGGCCGTTACCGCACCTTGACATAACCGGGCCGTTCGCAAACACTGGTTGACCTAATTTATGGCCGATCCCAAAGAAAATGTGCAGATGGAGAAGATCGTGTCGCTGTGCAAGCGGCGCGGCTTCATTTTTCAATCCTCCGAAATTTACGGCGGCATCAACGGATTTTGGGATTACGGCCCCTTGGGCGCGGAATTGAAGCGGAATGTCAAAGAGTTGTGGTGGCACGCCATGACCCGGCAACGCGAGGATGTGGTCGGCCTGGAAGCCACCATCATCATGTCCCCGGCCATCTGGAAAGCCTCCGGTCACGTGGATACCTTCAGCGACCCGATGATTGATTGCAAAACGTGCAAAGGCCGTTTTCGCGCGGACCAGACAGATGAAATTCCCTGCCCGCAAAAACCGAGCAAGTGCGTGAATGACTGCCACGGCGAGAAGACCGCGCCGCGCGCCTTCAACCTGATGTTCCAGACCTTTGTGGGCCCGGTGCAGGATGATTCGGCCATTGCCTATCTCCGCCCGGAAACGGCCCAGGCGATCTTTGCCCAGTTCAAGAATGTGCTGGAAACCTCCCGGCAAAAAGTGCCGTTTGGCATTGCCCAGACCGGCAAGGCGTTCCGCAACGAGGTCACGCCGCGCAATTACACCTTCCGTTCCCGCGAATTTGAGCAGATGGAACTGGAATTCTTCATCAAGCCCGATGAAGCGGTGGAAGCCATTCACGGTTCCGTGGCATCAGTCCCCACCACCGGTCACCCCGGCGAACCCCAGCCGAACTGGGGCTGGCAGGCCTGGCATCAATATTGGGTCGAGGAACGCGTGCGTTTCTATGAAGGCATTGGCTTGAACCGCACCACCCTGGCGTTTCACCGGCAGACCCCGGAGGAATTGGCCCATTACGCCCGGGCCTGTGTGGATATTCTCTTCAAATTCCCGTTCAGCAAACGCGACGAACAGGGCGAACTCAAAGGTGAGGAACTGGAAGGCATCGCCGCCCGCAGCGATTTCGACCTCAGCCAGCATGCCCGCTTCTCCGGCAAACCCATGGGGGTGTTTGACGACGAACTCCGCGCCGCCTGGGGCAAATTGCCCAAGGAAAAGAGCGATGACCTGTGGCGTCGTTATTATGACAACCGCAAGCGCTACCTGGAAAAGTCCGGCGTGGCCCCCGAAGCGGCCGCCAAGCAGGCCACCGAAGACGCCAATGGCCTGGCCAAAGGGCAATATGTGCCGCACGTGATTGAACCAAGTGCCGGGGTCGACCGTCTAATCCTCGCATTGATTGCCAACGCTTATAGTGAGACGAGCAAGACGGACGAAAAAGGCAAGACCGAGACCAACGTGGTGTTGCGCTTTCACCCCCGGGTGGCGCCCATCAAGGTTGGGGTGCTGCCCTTGCTCAAGAACAAGCCGGAACTGGTCGCCAAGGCCCTGGCCGTGCGCGACCTGCTGCGTCCCTGGATGAATGTTTACTACGATGACGGCGGTTCCATCGGCCGGCGCTATGCGCGCCAGGACGAGGCGGGCACGCCGTTTTGCGTGACCATCGATTTTGACTCCTTGGGCGAAAAGCCGGAGTTGCTGGACACGGTCACCATTCGTCACCGCGATGATGGCCGGCAGGAGCGTGTGGCCATCAGTGACCTGGTCAACTGGTTGCTACCCCAAATACGCTGATGTCTGATAAAAAGCAGTCCAAGAAATCCACCGCCGCCAAACCCAAGGCCGCGCCGACGCTGTACTTCATCGTGCTGCTGAAGCTGGGCAAGGGCACCTTGCTCTTGCTGACGGCCCTGGGGATCTTTGCGTTGTCCGGGCATGATTTAAGCGATGCCTTTGATGAATTTCTGCGCTGGGTGCACCTGGACCCGGAACAGAAATTCTTTCAGAACATCGGCGTGCAACTGGACAAGATCACCCCGGCGAATCTGCGGGCGGTGGAAGTGGGCACGCTGTTGTATGGCCTGCTGCTCACCGGCGGTGGTCTGGGTTTGGCCTTCCGGGCCCACTGGGCGGTCTGGCTGGCCATCGGGGAATCCGCTTTTTTTATTCCGGTGGAAATTTACGAACTGGCCCGCCGGCTCTCGGCTGACCCCATCACCGTCCGGCCGCGGCCGGACATGTTTCATCATCCCGAGCTGGGACTTTCGATTCTGCTCGGGGTAAACATCCTGATTGTTTTTTACCTGTATAAAAACCGGGACCGCATCTTTAAGCATCATTAACTGAACTACCCTCCAGTCCGCGCCCGGGCGTGCGGGGCCGCGGACTGAGACGGCGCGTTTCCAAGGTTGTTTTACGGCGGCGGATGGGTTATCTTCGCGCTTGTGATTTACGACGCGTCATTGGACGAGTTGCTCCAAAAAGTGTGGGACGGCCAGCGGATTAACCAAGCCGAGGCCCTTCGGCTGTATCGTTTGCCCTTGGAAGAACTGGGCGCGCTCGCCGACCGCCGCCGCCAGCTTGCCAAAGCGGCCGCCTATGCCGGCCGCGGCAACGAAATCGTCACCTATAACGTCGATCGCAACGTCAATTACACCAACGTTTGCAATGTCTATTGCAAGTTCTGCGCCTTTTATCGCGTGGAAAAGGATGACGACGCCTACGTCATTTCCCTTGAGGAAATGGACCAGAAGATCGCCGAGACCGTCGCGCTCGGTGGCACGCAAATTTTGATGCAGGGCGGCCACCATCCCAAGCTCACCAAGCAGTGGTACCTGGATCTCCTGTCCCACATCAAAGCCAAGTGGCCGCAGGTGAACATCCACGGCTTCAGCCCCAGCGAATTCATCCATTTCCGCGAAGTCTTCAATGAACCGCTGGAAACCATCATTGCCGATTTTGCCAAGGCCGGGTTGGGCTCCATTCCCGGTGGCGGCGGGGAAATTCTCGTGGACCGCGTCCGCCAGCGCATCGCCCCGCTCAAAGCCATGAGCAGCGACTGGCTGGAGGTCATGGACATTGCGCATAAGCAAGGGCTTAATTCCAGCGCCACCATGATGTTTGGCCACGTGGAAACCGTCGCCGACCGCATTGAGCATCTGGAGCGTTTGCGCCGGCAGCAGGACCAGTCCAAGGGCTTTACCGCATTCATCTGCTGGACCTTCCAGGCCGAGCACACGAAGCTCAAAGCCCCCACCGTGGGCGCGCACGAATACCTGCGCACCCAGGCCCTGGGCCGCATCTACCTCGATAACTTTCCCAATATCCAAAGCTCCTGGGTCACCCAGGGCCTGGAAATCGGCCAGATCGCCCTCAAATTTGGCGCGAACGACCTCGGCAGCATCATGATCGAGGAAAATGTCGTCTCCCAGGCCGGCACCACCTTCAAGATGACCGTGCCCGACATGCACCGCCTCATCAAAGACCTCGGCTACGAGCCCCACCAGCGCGATAACTGGTACCGGCTAGTCAACTGAGCCACTTCGGAGCGCTTGGAGCGCGTTGAAGATGCAGAGGCTATTGCGTGGCTGAAGCGGGCCCGCCGCCAGGTGCTCCCATGTCGTGCTTTGGAAGATTACCTTGCCAAACTGAATCGCAAGTGACGAAGTATCGGGTTCTGCTTGGACCTTCGGCGGAAAAGGCTCTAACCCTGGCGATTGATCCCTGGCCTTCCGGCTGACAAAAACGGGCCGGTACGCAAAATAACTGGCGTCTCCGTCTCGGTGATTACCGGCTAATTTATGAAGTTTTCGCTAAACTCCGCCGGCCGCGCGCGCTCACTTCTTCCGCGCCAGCACCCGCAGTAACAAGGAGGGAATCGCCAGCCCCGTGCCAATTGCCCCGATGGTGAACGCCACCCGCAGAAAAAATTCCACGGAGGTTATCAACGTCTCATCCGCATTCTTCGGCACCGGCGCCGTGAGCGCAAAAAATCCCAGGATGGCCTTGGTGGCAAACAGCCCCGGCACCATCGGAATACATCCCGCCACGTCCAGAATATTGCGGGAAACCCCAATCCGCTCCTGCAGCACCGTCACCACGCTGCCCACCGCCAGCGCGGCGGCAAACGAGGCCGCCTCGAGACTCCAGCCCAGTTGCAGTCCGATCGTGCGGACCCCAAGTGCCAGCCCGCCCGCCAGTCCGCACCACAAAAGATGGTGCCGGTACATGTTGAACAGCACGCCAAAACCCATGGCCGCCAGGCCACCGAAAAACATTTGATGCAGAATTCGCAACCAGTCCATGTTAGTGGCCCTCCCCCAGGGCAATTTGGCCCAGCCACACGCCCACCGCCAGAAACACCAGGATGGTGGCCACCCACACCGCCCGGGCATTGCCCAGCGTGGGATAACCGCCCAGCACGTCGTATTGCGCATTCAGCAACGGCACGCCCGGCACCAGCAGCAGGACCGCCGAAACCATCGCCTTGTCCACCGTTTCACTTCCCGCCAGACGCGCGGCCAATCCGGCCAGAAACGACGCCAGAAATGCCACCACGGTGGCCACAATAAAAACATTCACGTGCCGCTGCAGGAGTTGCCGCCGCACACACTGCCCCAGGGCAGCCGCCCCAAACACCGGCAGAAAGGCCACCCAATCCACCTCCAATAAACGTCCAAAGGAAGCGCAGGCCAGGCCCACTGCCAGATCCACCAGCCAGCCCGGATGCCGGGGCGTTGCTTTCACCAACCGGCTTAATTCCTCCCGGGTTGCCTTTAAAGATAACGCTTCGCTTTCCAGGCGGCGCACCAGACCGCGCACCGCCTGACCCAGCCGCTGATTCACCCCCAGATGCCCCACCTTGCGCATCCGCGTGATGCCTTCCCCGCCCACGCCCACCGTGATTGCCAGCGAGGCATAGCCCACGCGCAAATCCACCCGTTCGGCTCCCAGCCCGGTGGCGGCGCGGCCCACATATTCATCCACAATATTCGCACTGGCCCCGCATTCCATGAGAATGCGGCCAAATTCCATTGCCAGCATCGCAATTTCCTCCAGCGATGCAGGCTCCATGACAGCCTCACGATTACCCATGACCCAAGCGTAATGGAAATTGGCCTTCTGGCCTATCAATTTCCCATGTGGGCTTAATTCAACCATTCCGGTCAGACGCTCCCGGTCGATTTCAACCATTTTGCGCGCTGAACGAAGGTTATGTACCCACCTTTGATGAAGCGGATGCCCCCGACCGGCCTGGCGGATCGCCCCCCGTTTTTGTTCAAAATACGGTGCTGGGAATTGCTAGTTTTACCCAAAAATCTATCCCGATCTTGCCAGGCTTTCACCCCCGATTGGCGACTTTGTGAAATCTTTCACAAAGTACTTGCCCGTGCTTGGGGGGGGTGCTAGTTTAAATAGGAATCTATCAATTTTAACTGGATTATGAACAAAATTCTCTCGATTTTGGCTGTTGGTATGGTCGGTGCCTGCTCCGCCGTTTCGGCGGCAGACATCGTTGGCACCGTCACTTATAAAGGTGCCGCGCCGGCGGAAAAAACCATCACCCCCATTCTCGATGATCCGACCTGTGGTGCCTCCTATAATGGCAAAGCGCCGACCACGCATTTTTATGCGGTGGGTGCCAATGGTGAATTTGGGGATGTGATTGTTTCCCTCAAGGACACCACCGGTTCCACGGGTGCCAGCGCGGCCCCGGCGGTCATGGACCAAAAAGCCTGCCTCTACACGCCCACAATCCTCACCGTCCAGACGGGCCAGAAGCTGATCGTCAAAAATTCCGATCCCGTGCTGCACAATGTGCATTTGAATCCCACGGTGCCGGAAAATGAAAAGGCCAACGAAGCCTCCATTAATGCCGCCCAAATGCCCAATGGCGCCGATTTGAACTACTCCTTCGTCAAGCCCGAGAAGTTCCTCAAATTCCAATGCGATGTGCACCCCTGGATGTTTGCGTGGGTGACCATTGTGGACAGCCCCTATTACGCCCAGACGGGTGCCGATGGCAAGTTTGTCATCAAAAACGTGCCGCCGGGCAAGTACACCATCGTGGCCAATCACCGCAAAGCCGGTGAGAAAACCCAGGATATCGAAGTCAAGGACGCCAACGTTAGCGTGGCTTTCACGTTTGAACCCAAGTAATTAATTTAACCCGGCATACTGCTGCGCTGTCCCAAGCGCAGCAGTTTTTTGCATATCACATGAACAAAAATTGCCCGACCGAGTACAATCCGTGGTTGCATTATTTTGCCATCGCCACGGCAATTACCACCTTCTTGCTGCTGGGGTTGGGCGGTTTGGTCACCAGTCACGAGGCGGGCATGTCCGTGCCCGACTGGCCTAATACCTACGGCTACAACATGTTCCTGTTCCCCATCGGCAAATGGGTGGGGGGCGTGTTCTATGAGCACACGCATCGTTTGCTGGCCTCGGCCGTTGGGTTGCTCACGGTGATCCTCGCCGTCTGGCTCTGGCGGGGTGACGCCCGCCGCTGGATGGGGCGGCTCGGGCTGGTGGCGGTGCTGCTGGTGATTGCCCAAGGCGTGCTGGGCGGGCTCCGCGTTCGCTGGCACATGGATAATCTGGGCGTGTTTCACGGCACGGTGGCCCAAGTGTTTTTTATTCTGGTTTGCGCCTTGGCGCTGCTCACCAGTCGCTGGTGGTTGCAGCTATCTGCCGAAAGAAATTGGGTCTCGGTGCCGGCCGGCTTGCGCTCCCTCTTTGTCGTCACGACGTTTTTAATATTTTTGCAATTAATGC
Source organism: uncultured Verrucomicrobia subdivision 3 bacterium (assembly GCA_903936645.1). Classification (GTDB taxonomy): domain Bacteria; phylum Verrucomicrobiota; class Verrucomicrobiia; order Limisphaerales; family UBA11358; genus UBA11358. The sequence continues at coordinate 10,959 of CAIZWI010000203.1, read as the reverse complement.
TGGGTGCGACCATGCGCCATCAGCACGCCGGTCTGGCCATTCGTGATTTCCCCCTCGCTTATGGTCAATGGTGGCCGGATACCAGTCCCGAGGCCATGGCCCGTTATAATTCACAGCGCGTCGAAGTCGTGACCGAAACCCCCGTCACCGCGTTTCAAATTATCTTGCAGATGTTCCACCGCCTGGGGGCGCTGGCCATCTTCCTCGCCGTAACTCTTTGTGCCTGGCAGGCCCGCCGGCAGCTCGGCCGGCGCGATGGTCTGGCCCGGATGGCGGCCGCCTGGCATGGCCTGCTGATTCTGCAAATCGGACTCGGCATTGAAACCCTGCACAGCAACAAAGCTGCTGACATTGCCACCCTGCATGTGATGATTGGTGCACTTTCGCTCGTGACAGGCGCGCTCTGGTGCGTTATTGCTTTCCGGCGGTCCGACGCCACTCCAAAATTGGCGGGCAACCGGGCAAATTCTGGTGAGCTAAATTGCCCGGCAGTTTTGGCGTTGGGCGGTAAATAAGTGAAATGAAATCAACGGCAGACATCGCGAACGCAGCCTCCGCTGCGGAGAAAAGCTGGTCGGCAGTCTTTGCCGACCTGGTCAAGGCCCGTTTGACGACGCTGGTCCTGCTGACCACGCTGGTGGGTTTTTACATGGGCTGGCACGGACCAATGAATTATCTGCTGATGTTTCATGTGCTGGCGGGGACCGCCTTGGTGGCTTCCGGTGCCGCCGCACTGAACCAATTGCTGGAGCGCGAATACGATGCCAAAATGCACCGGACCATGTCCCGTCCCTTGCCCTCCGGCCGCTTGCAACCAGCCTCGGTCATGATCTTCGGCGGCATCTGCTCGGTGGCCGGCCTCGTTTATCTGGCGTTTTTGGTAAACCCCGTCACCAGCGTGCTGGGCGCGGTAACGCTTGTGAGTTATTTGTTCATTTACACTCCCTTGAAGCGAGTTACCTGGTTGAACACCCCCATCGGGGCCATTCCCGGGGCCATCCCTCCTCTGATGGGATGGACCGCCGCCCGTGGCGAAATGAGCAGTGAAGGATGGGCCTTGTTTGCCATTCTCGCCTTCTGGCAGCTGCCTCACTTCTTTGCCATTGCCTGGATGTATCGGGAAGATTATGCCCGGGGCGGCTTCAAAATGCTGCCGCTCTTGGATGCGGAGGGTCAGCGCACCGGCCAGCAAGCCGTGAGTCATTCGGTGGCTTTGCTGGCGGTTAGTGTCTTCCCCTTTGTTTTTAAAATGGCCGGTCCCGTTTATTTGGCCGGGGCACTGTTGCTCGGCTTTTATTATTTCTGGTGCTCCCTGGCGTTTGCCCGGCAGTTAACCCTTCCCCGCGCCCGGCAGTTGTTTTTGGCTTCAATCATTTACCTGCCACTGCTCCTGGTGGTCATGGTTCTGGACAAAGTAAAATAATATGGAAAAAAACGTTCAACAATTCCCGCCGTTTCGCGAACCGCAGGCCCCTGCGGTGCATGAAGAACATGGGCACCACGGGCACGATGAACATCACCATGACGAACACCACGAGCATGCTGAGCCGGGGTTCATCACCAAATATATTTTCTCCACGGATCACAAGGTCATTGGCATTCAATACGGGCTCATGTCCCTGTTGTTCATGCTCTTTGGCTTTGGCCTCATGTTGTTAATGCGCTGGCAGATCGCGCATCCCGGCAAGGCCGTGCCACTGTTTGGTCCCGTGCTGGAAAAAATGCTCGGCCAGATGGCCTCCGGAGGGGTGATTTCTCCGGAACTGTACAATTCCTTTGGAGCCATGCACGGCACGATCATGGTGTTTTTGGGCGTGGTGCCCCTCGCTTTCGCCGCTTTTGGCAATTACGTGGTGCCGCTGATGATTGGCGCGCCGGACATGACGTTTCCCCGGATTAACATGGCCAGTTTTCACGCATTCTTTCTCGGCGGCGTGGTCATGCTCGTCAGTTTTTTCATTCCCGGTGGGGCCGCCCAGGCCGGCTGGACTTCCTACTCCCCGCTGGCCACGACCATTCCCACGAATGGCCAGGCGTTTTGGCTGGTCGGCATGGTTCTGCTCATCACCTCCTCACTCTTGGGGGCCGTGAATTTCATCGCCACCATCATCCAGCTCCGCGCCCCTGGCATGACTTGGATGCGTCTGCCTTTCTTCGTCTGGGCCCAATTTGTCACGGCCTTCATTCTGCTTCTGGCCTTTCCGCCCTTGGAAGCAGCCGGTTTGTTGCAGTTAATGGATAACGTCGCCCACACCAGCTTCTTCCTCCCCACCGGTCTGGCCGTCGGTGGCCGGCTGGCCGACATCAGCGGGGGCGGCAGTCCGCTGCTCTGGCAGCATTTGTTCTGGTTCCTGGGGCATCCGGAAGTGTATGTCTTGATTTTGCCCGCCATGGGGATTGTCTGCGAAGTCATCGCCAACAACACCCGCAAACCGATCTGGGGTTACAAATCCCTCGTCTACTCCGCCCTGTTCGTCGGCTTTCTCTCCTTCATCGTCTGGGCGCATCATATGTACATGACCGGCATGGGCCAGACCATTGCCACGTTTTTCCAAACGACCACGATGATCATTTCCATTCCCTCGGTGATCATTCTGACCTGTTTGTTTATTTCGCTCTGGGGTGGCTCCATCCGCATTAATACCCCCATGCTCTTCGTGTTGGGCTTTCTGCCTATGTTCGGGATTGGTGGTCTTACCGGTTTGCCGCTGGGGCTGGCCGCCGCCGATTTGTACCTGCACGACACCTACTACATCATCGCCCACTTCCATTATGTGGTGGCGCCGGGCACCATCTTCGCCTTGTTTGCCGGGGTTTACTACTGGTTCCCCAAAATGACCGGGCGGCGCATGAATGAGTTTTGGGGCCGCGTGCATTTCTGGTGCTCTTTCGTTTTCATGAATATTGTGTTCATGCCCATGTTTATGCAGGGCATCAAGGGCATGTTGCGCCGGATGTCCGATGGGGGTGCCAATTACTCGGCCGCCCGCGTGCCGGGGGCCATCGACACCCTGCCGGATTCGGTGATGCATTTGAACACCACCATCTTGTGGGCCGCCATCGGCCTGGGGATCGCGCAAATTCCCTTTATCATCAATTTGTTCTACAGCATTTATCACGGCGAGAAGGTGAACTCCAACAATCCTTGGGGGTCCACGACCTTGGAATGGCAGACGCCCACGCCGCCGCCGCACGGAAATTTCACGGTGGAACCCCAGGTGGCTCGTGGTCCTTACGAATACAGCGTGCCCGGTGCCGCCAAAGATTTCACGCCCCAGAATGAAGCCGGCGGTCCTCCGGCACCCGCCACTCACGCCCACTAAATCTTGTCATGGAAATACCCTATACGACTCAAGTTCGTCCGGATACCGGCCTGTATAACGCCAAGCTCGGCATCTGGCTCTTTCTGGCCTCGGAAGTGATGCTCTTCGGCGGTTTGTTTTCCGCTTATGTGCTCCTCCGGGTCGGTTCCCCGGAAGGTTTCTGGCCCCACGGCTGGCTCAGTGTCACCCTCGGCACGGTCAATACCCTCATCCTGGCACTGTCGGCCATCACCACCCTGCTGGCTTGGGTGGCCTGCAAAGTGAATGATTTCCGCCAGTTTAAATTGTTCCACGGATTGACGCTGGTGCTCGCCCTGAGCTTCCTCTGCGTCAAGTCGTACGAGTATCATGACAAATGGATTCATTACGAGATTCATTTGAAGGACGGTCGCATTGCCGATGGCCACTTGGAGGAGCAGGACGAAAAAACCGTCACCATTTCGGGCCGCATTATCCCCGGGGATCAAGAGCAATTGCTGTATGATCTGCGCGCGCAAAAAACCATCCCCCGTGATGAAATTAAACTCGAACGGAGTAACATCCTTAAAATGGAGAACTATGGCCCGCGCCACAATACCTTCACCGCCATTTACTTTACCATGACCGGCCTCCATGCCTTGCACATTCTGGGTGGCTGTGTCGTCATTGGTTTCCTCTGGGGACCCGGCAGCCGCATGTGGAAAACCGACCACGCCCGTTTTACCAACCGCATCGAAATTTCCGGTCTGTTCTGGCACTTTGTCGACTTGGTCTGGATTTTCCTGTTTCCTGTCCTATATTTGACCTGATTGAATTATGAGCGAAAGCCATTCTGTAAATATCAAAGGAACCATCCGTCTGTGCAGCGTGGTTCTGTTGGTTATTATTTGCACCACGGCCATGATGATTGGGCTTTCCTTTGCCCAGCTCTCCTGGCCTTTAAAGGTTACCTTCATCTTGTCCGTGGCGGTTATTAATGCCTTTTTGGTGGCCAGCTACTTGATGCACTTGTTGTCCGAGAAGAAAATGGTGTTTACCGTGCTGGCCTTCACCGTGTTTTTCTTTGCCGGCCTGCTGGGCCTCACCTTGTGGGCCATGGCGGATTTCCCCGTTGGCACCACCCACTAAGTCGCAACCCCAACCCTAAAATATGTCACTCAAAGGCTTTCATCTCGTTTTTGTCACGTTGCTGACCGCGCTCGCCTTTTTGTGCGCCACCTGGGCCTTCACGGCGGGACACGCCATTTTCGGCGTCGCGGGGGTGGCCTCCGGGGTGTTGGTCATCGTTTACGGTGTGTATTTTCTTAAAAAATTGAAAAACGTCGACTTTTTATGAGTATCGCTCGAAAAATCCTCGTATTGGGCCTGCTGGCTGCGGCCGCACCCACCCGCTTGTTTGCCTGCGCCGCCTGCTATGGCCGCACCGATTCACCGCTCGCCACCGGCATGAACTACGGCATCCTTACCCTCCTGGGGGTGGTGCTTTCGGTATTAACCGTTTTTTTGGTGTGCTTTGTGCACATTGTTCGCAAAAGTGACGCCCTCCACCGGGATGCCGTTAAGAGAATGGAAGAATTATGATCGATTGGTTTGCCAAAAATATGTTGGGAATGCCCGAGCTGGCCGCTTCCAGTGGCCAGGGGGTGGATAACCTGATTGTTTATGTCCATTGGCTGATGGCCGTGCTGTTCGTTGGCTGGATTATTTACTTTGGTTACGTGCTGTACCGTTTCAGCAACAAGCGGCAGCCTCAGGCCAGTTACGAGGGTTCCACGAGCCATGTTCCCCACTATGTCGAATATGGGGTTATTGCCGTGGAAGCCATTCTTCTGCTGGTGCTGGCCGTTCCGCTGTGGGCCAAAAGCGTGGAAAAATTCCCCGCGGCCGCCGACTCCACCGTGATTCAAGTGGTCGCCCAACAATATGCCTGGAACGCCCGCTACGCGGGTCCCGATGGTGTTTTTGGCCGCCAGGAAATGAAATTCGTAACCTCTGACAACATTTTCGGAGTCGACCCCACAGATACTCACGGCAAGGACGATGTTCAGATTCTCAACGAAATCCATGTCCCGGTGAACAAGCCGGTGATCATCTACCTGAGTTCCAAGGATGTCATCCACGACTTGAAACTGGTGTCCATGCGCCTTACCCAGGATGCCATTCCCGGCCTGCGCATTCCTTGCACCTTCACTCCCAATAAGATCGGCAAGTACCAGATTGAATGCGCTCAGTTATGCGGTGGTGGTCATGCCTCCATGGCCGGCGGGTTCGTGGTGGTGCAAAGCCAGGCCGATTTCGAAAAATGGCTCGCCTCCAAGAGTGGCGCTGCCACCAGCTTTGAATAGTTTCCCAACTCGGGGGCTATTCTTCGGGAGCGTGGGTTGGCTGGCAGTTCCTGCACGGGGTAATGCGCCCTGCGTGCGCTCGGGCATATGAAATCGATTTATTTTCATCCAACTCGCGTTTCAGCGCAGCTGGGTCATGCTTGCGCTTCCTCCTTGGGTCATGAGCCATGCAAGTTCGTACCCGCTTTACATTCGGGTGTTCGTGGCTGCCTGAAAGTTTCTCGTTGGGAATTTGAAGCTTCCTTCCCTCACCATGACTAACCGTCCTTCAGCCATCCCCCGCTCCCTGTGGCTCGGCAGCAGTCTGCTTTTCGGGTTGTTGGGTTTGTGTTATTTGCTCGCGTTTGTGGAGGCGCAAAAAGCCCGTCAAGTGAACCTGCCGGTGCTCAATGCCATTGCGGATTTTACCCTCACCAATCAGTCCGGTTCCGTCGTAACCCTGGCCGCTCTGACCAATCACGTGTGGATCGCCGACATCATTTTCACCCGCTGCCCCGGGCCCTGCCCCCGCATGAGCCGGCAAATGAAGTCGCTTCAGGACCTGATTCCGGCCACCAGTAACGCCCGACTGGTCACCCTCACCACCGACCCGGAATTTGACACTCCCCCGGTCCTGGCCCGCTACGCCCTCCATAACGAAGCGGACACCAACCGCTGGCTGTTCCTCACCGGCACCAAACAACAAATTGCCGGCCTCGCCGCTGACAGTTTGAAACTCGGTTCCCAGGCCATAAAAGCTGCCGACCGCCAGGGCGAGTTTGATTTGTTCATCCACACCACCATTTTTGTGATGGTCGATAAGCACGCCCGCCTCCGGGGGATTTTTGAAACCGGTGGCGATGATGTGGACTGGCCGTCCGTTCAAATGCGCATCAAAACCGCCCTTGCCCAACTCGAACACGAACCATGACCCTCCACGATCTCCCCGCCGTCAACGCCAGCCTGAATGCCCTGAGTGCCATCCTGCTCACCGCCGGCTATCTGAGCATCCGTGCGGGCAAGAAAACCGCCCATCGCAATTGCATGATCGCGGCGTTCACCACCTCGGTCATTTTTCTGGCTTGCTACCTCACCTATCATGCCACGGTCAAAACCATAACGCATTTTTTGGAGCCCGCCTGGTTCCGGCCGATTTACCTGACGATTCTGCTGACCCATACCGTCCTGGCCGTGGTCATTGTTCCGTTGATTCTCCTCACCCTCAACCGCGCCCGCCTGGAAAAATTTGAACTCCACAAAAAAGTCGCCCGCTGGACCTTCCCCCTGTGGCTCTATGTGTCCGTCACCGGCGTGGTCGTCTACCTGCTCCTCTACCAGGTCTTCCCCCAGAAATAAGCTCGGTCCGGATGAATCATCCGCAAAGCACTTGCCCGGCAATCGCCATCCGCTAGAGTGTCAGCTTGAAAACGAATCTGGCAACGTGCTTGCTCTTATGGCTGGTGATCACCGCCTGGCGCCTGCCCGCCCAGTCCTCCGAGGCAAATCACGCCTTCATCGCGGCCATCAAAGCGAAAGCCGAAACGGGGGACCCATCCGCCCAGTTCACCCTCGCCGAGGCATATTTTAGCGGGACCAATGGCGTGGCTCGCGATTGGGCTCGCGCCGTGAAATGGTATCGCCAGTCAGCCACCCACAGTTACGTCCCGGCCGAACTCCAGCTTGGCCACCTTTACTACGCCGGACAGGGTGTAAAGCAGAATTACCCCCAGGCCGCCAAATGGTTTCGTCAGGCCGCGGATCACGGTGACCTTCAGGCGCAATACGAAGTGGCGTGCTGCTATGACGCTGGTGTGGGCGTGCCGAAAGATGATGCCGAAGCCGTGAAATGGTATCAGCTGGCGGCCGAACACGGTCATGCCAAAGCGCAAAACAATCTGGGTACCTGCTATGAAAACGGCCAGGGCGTCACGCAAAATTATGCCACCGCCGCCCAGTGGTTTCGCCGGGGAGCCGAACAGGGCGAGGCCGCCGCCGAATTCAATCTCGGCCGCTTTTACGACCATGGCAAGTATCTGCCGCAAAACAACCATGATGCCTATGTCTGGCTCAGTCGGGCCGCGGCCCAAGGCGATCCCGATGCCGCCAACGAGCGCGACAATGTGGCCATCCGCCTCACCAGCGCGGAAATCATCGCCGCCCAAAATGACGCCGCCGCGTTTGTGCCCCGCCCCCAGTCGCCGGCCCCGCCGCCGCTTAAACCGGCAGCCCGCCCGTAATCCGGATAATATCCTTTAACGTCGTTTGGGGATGGAACCCCACGAACCGCTCCAGCTTTTCCACCAGCGGTTTGCGCCGGCGCATGTCATCAAATCCCGGCGCATAAGCCTGGGCGTACGGAATCAATTCAATCGTCGAACTCGACCCCAAGGTCTGCACCACCCGCTGCGCCAGTTCCCACATGGAAACCTCCTCCGTGCCGCCAATGTTGAAAATCTCCCCGCGTGCCGCCGTGCACTGCTGCAACCGCACCAGCGCCTCCACCACATCCGTGACCAGGCAAAAACACCGCGTCTGGGCTCCGTCCCCAAATACTTTCAACGGCTCCCCCGCCCGGGCCGCGGCAATGAACCGCGGCAAGACCATCCCGTAACGTCCCGTCTGCCGCGGGCCCACCGTGTTAAACAGCCGCGCAATCGTCACCGGCAGGCCCTTTTCCCGCGCGTACGCCAGCGCCAGAAATTCATCCGTCAGCTTCGAACAGGCATAACTCCAGCGCGATTGCCCCGGCGGCCCGATCAGCAGGTCATCCTCCTCACTGAAGGCTGGCTTCTGGCTTTTCCCATACACTTCCGAAGTGGAGGTCAGCAACAGTGGCGTGGCATTGGCCACGGCCGCCCGCAACAAAATCTGGGTCTCATGAAAACTTGCCTCCAGCACATGCAACGCCGATTTGACGACCAATTCCACGCCCACCGTTGCCGCCAGATGAAAAATAAACTCCGCTTCCGCCGCCAGTTCCGCCAGCCGGTCGCATTCACAAATTTTCGCGGGAATCAATTCCAGCCCCGGATCCCCGGCAAACGGGCGCAGGTTTTCCCGGCTGCCCGTGGAAAGATCATCAATCACCACCACGCGCTTCCCGGATTTCAGCAGGCGTTCCACGAGATGCGAGCCGATGAAGCCCGCCCCGCCCGTGACCAAGATGTGTTTGCGTTCGCTCATTAGTTGAGGACCGCCGCGACCGCCGCGGCCAGTTTTTGCCGGAAATCCGGATTTTCAATCTCCTGCGCATCATGCAGATTGGATAAATACCCGCCCTCAATCAGCACGCAGGGACAATGTTGTCCCCGCAGAATACCCAGAAATCTCGCCCGGCGCACGCCCCGATCCTCCTCGCCCGTCGCCCGCACAATGGACCGTTGCAGCCGCATGGCCAGCAAAAAACTCTCGCGGTCATATTCATTCGCCGGAAAATTCAAATACGTCAGGTCCGGATAGCCCCGGGTAATAAAGGACGGCATCCCCGTCGGCGTCAGGCAATAGGTCTCCAAACCCGCCTGCTTGTGATCGGGGGCCGCGGAATTAAAGTGCAGGCTGATAAACAGCGCCGGATGGTGCGCGTTGGCAAAATTGACGCGGTTGGTGACCTCAATTTCGGTGTCGTTCGTGCGCGTCAAAATCACCTGCCAGCCCCTGGCCTCCAGCAAATTGGCCAGCCGCCGGGCCCAATCCAGGGTAAATTGCTTTTCCGTCCGACCATCCAACAAGCTCACGGTGCCGACCTGTGCCCCCCCGTGGCCGGGATCCAGGACGATCACCCGGTTGTTTTCTGGAATACCGGGCGCGTCGCACAATAACGGAGCCAGGTTTTTCTCCAAATCAAGCTGGTGCACAAACACCTGGTCATCGATCATTTCCGGGGCGAAACCCAAGTGGACCAGGGTGCCATTCCACGTGGCATCGCGGCTCCCAATTTCCAGGATCAGCACCCCGCGCGCGGATCCGATCGCATAACTTACCAATGGCTTCACCCCCAGCCGGTGCGGTGCCCCCACCTCGTGCTGCTCCGCCCAGTGATTCAAGGAGGTCCACGTCAGCACCGGCCGGGAAACTTGCGGGGGCGGCGCATTGATCGTCATGGCCGGCCGGACGATATTGGTGACTTGATTGGTCACCGGCGGTTTCACTTGGAGGGCTGGGGGGGGCGGCGGTTTTATCACCGGCTTGGGCAGTGGGGCCGGCAACGGCTCCGGCTTGGGTGCCGGTGCGGGCGTGGCTTTTTTCGGGGGCACGGGCAGGGGAGCTGGCGCCTGCGGGGGGGCTTCCGGGGGCGCCGTCACGCATCCCGCCAGCCCCAGCACCAGGCATGACATAACAATAACCGCAAGTCTGAACACCCCGACATTGTGCGCATCTCGAAATCGGACTCAAGTTGTTTTGGCGGCGACTTGTTTGCCGCCCCGGCTTGGCGTATCTTTTCCCGGCGATTGATCGCACCCATTGAAAATTCTTGTTGCCATCACCGGAGCCAGTGGCTCCCTCTACGCCCAGCGCCTGCTCGATAATCTCGACCCGCGCCAGCACGAAATTCACGTCGTGATGAGCAATTATGCCCATCAAGTCGTGGCCACCGAGTTGCCGGGGGGCTTGCGCTTGCCCGAGGGCGTGAAGGCTTACGGCTTGAAAAGCATGAATGTCCCCTTCGCCAGTGGCTCCAACCCGCCCGATGCCATGGTCGTCATTCCCTGCACCATGGGCACCCTGGGGCGCATTGCCCACGGCTATAGTGAGGATGTTTTAATGCGGGCCGCCGATGTGGCTCTGAAGGAACGGCGCAAGCTCATCCTCGTGCCCCGGGAAACGCCCTTGAGCTTGATTCACGTAAAAAATTTCGAATTGCTGCTGCTCGCCGGCGCCACCTTGATTCCCGCCAACCCCAGTTTTTATACCGGCCCAAAGAGCGTGGTCGAAGTGGTGGACACCGTCGTGGCCCGCGTGCTGGATCATCTCGGCATCCCGCACAACCTGGTGGCCCGCTGGACCGAGGAAGCCGAATAATCCGACCGAATCATCATGCTCGCGACTATTCAAAAATGGGGGGCCTTCGTCCGGTTTTCGCACACCGTCTTTGCGCTGCCGTTTGCCCTGGCGGCCATGTGCGTGGCCGCCCGCGACCACCGGGGCTGGCCCGGCGGGCGCACGTTTGCCCTCATCCTGGTCGCCATGGTCTGCGCCCGCACCTGCGCCATGGCGTTCAACCGGATTGTGGACCGGAAATTTGACGCACTGAACCCGCGCACTGCCCAGCGCCATCTGCCGGCTGGTCAGGTCTCGCTGGCCGGTGCCTGTGGTTTATGCGGCCTCGCGGCGGC
>CAIZWI010000202.1 GCA_903936645.1 uncultured Verrucomicrobia subdivision 3 bacterium | reverse complement strand
GCCGGCTCGCCGTCGCGCCGTTGGAAATATCCGGTTTCTTTGAATTTGCCGCTCTGACAAACCGGGCAGTCCCCGGCAGCGTTTCCGTTTTATGGTGCTGGCTGCCACTCTGTGATTTGGCGCAAAGCTTGGGCGGGTTGGTTTGCAAGATTCTGTCTTAAAGGTTTCCCAGGGGGCAGTCCGCTTCGGCAGTGTGGCCACCACCTCGGGGAAGTGTTGGCGGGCATTTGGCTGAATTTGACAAAACCCACCTTTGGCTGTATCCTAAACAGGAGAGTAGTATTGACTGCCCTCAGTCCGAACCGGGTCACCGCCTGGCACTGCCTCGGTTCTCCACGTGCAAGGCAGCCCGTCATCAAATGGATGCTGTGCCTGGCCAGCCGCGGCGCGCCAGCAGGTCCACCATGGCACTTGGGGCGGAATCCAGTTCTGTGAGATCTCAAAATGGCCACTGCTCAGACGCGCCCTCATCTGCACCCCCCAACCAGGCAACTCCGGTTGCTTCCGGGTGCTTGCGCCCGAAGAAAAAGCAAAAACCCAAAGCCCATGTGCACTGGGAATTCCTGCGTGCACCTTTGGAATCGTCCAACCGGTTGAAGGCACCGGAACCTGAAACCATACCCTGGCGGTGGTCTCGGACCCTGCTTTGGTGGGTAATCTGCGGGAAACCGCGCCTAATCGTGCCTTGGCAATGTTTTGACATTGGACCTCGTCAGTTCCCCGCTGGTCGGTGTTGTAAACCCGCCCTCCAACCCTTGAATATGCCGCAAGTCATTGAAAATTAATAGATTCCACCAAAAACCAGAAACATCCCGTCAAGCCCCGTCAACCCCCTCAGCAGCCCTGGCTGGCTGGCTGGCTGGGGGGGGCTAAATTCTCCTAATCCGGCGGATTAACCCCGGTGCAGCGCTTGAAATGCGATTGGCAAAGCCGGATAAAACCCGCTGGCCAACCGATGGTAAATGGCGGTGAAACTTTGTTGCCCGTTTAGGGGACACCCCTGCTGGACAGCCTGTCACTAAATCTCGTGACATTGGGAAACTTGCCTCATTCCCGAATTTTGTTAAATTGTTTTCACAGCACCCCGAATTCATTTAATGCAACCGCGTTGGCGCAGCTACGAAAATATGTGGACTTTAAGCCTAGCAATTCGCAGGACCAATGGTCCGAGCGTGCGCGATTGGGTTGTGTGTCGGGGGGTTCGATTGTCCCTGTTCCCTGCAACCTCAACCCCAATAAAAACCTGACAAATTCAAGGCCTAGTGGCTGGCCATCATCCGTCTGGGCCGGCAAGGCATTGTTATAAGTCCGCCTCAACCCACCAAATACCTCAACAACATGAACCTTAAAAAAATGAAACAATACGCCGGCCTGGCTTTGGCGGCGTTTTCCCTGGGTAGTGTCGCCTCCAGTCAGGCCGCCACTTTCCTCACCACGTCCTATACCAACACCTTTGACCTGGGTGGAAACACGGCCGACTTCAATAACAGTGGCAGTGTGAAATCCTGGCTTTATTGGTACAATGTCCCCGGCGGCAACGCCCCCATGTATTGCCACTATGGTCTGGATGCCAACGGCAAAACGAACACTTCCGGTTGTTTGGAAATGGACAGCCCTTTCGGCGGTGCGGGCTTCACCCAAAACATTGTTTTTGGTACCTTTGACAACCAATGGGGCTATGACTTTAATGTCGAGGCTAATTTGATTAATTACACCAATATTTCTTTTGATATCCGGGTGCCCCAAGGCATGCCCACGGATGGTAACGGCAATTTCGGTAACATTAACGTGGGTATCATTACTTCGGGTTATGGTTTCACCTCATTCGGGTCGCCGACCATTCCCGGGGCGGCCTCAAACGGTTGGGTGCACATTGTCGTGCCGATCGACAAGACTAAAGCCAACATATCCACTGTTCCCGGCCTGGCCTTTGGCATCGCTAACTACGGTGGTTATCCCCAATTCAACTTCACGAATTACATTGATAATTTGCAGCTCAACCTCTCCCCGGTAAAAGTTCCGCCACCTTCGTTTGCCGGGACCATCACCAAAGCCCTCCCTGGTTTAAATCTGATTGCCTCCCAGAATGGCGGTCAATATAACCGCTACCAAGTAGCCACCCTTGCCAGTACTGGCCTGGGCTTTGTTGACCAGCCTTCCGTTACTTATTCTTGGAATATTCAGTCCTTTCCGCAGAACACCGGTGGCAACTTTCAGCAGCATTTCTTTATCGTGGGTGGTTCACCGGGACAATACGACCAGGCGGCCGATTATAATTTGGCCAACGTCCTCTTCTTGACTGTTCAGCAAGCCGACAACGGTCAGGCCACCTTCAACTTTCGCTACAAAACCAACCAGCCGGCCGGGAATGCCATGCTGTTCAATGGCACCTCGCCAACCAATACCGTCAGCAATCCCAACGGCTGGCCGGTCCAGCCCGTTTTCAGCCTGGGCGCAAGCCAGGCGGTTGGCAATTGGAGTGTTACTTTTGCGAATGTTACTAACGTGACCGTTTCCGGCCCTGGTGGTGCCACCACGAATTTTGTTCTGGATCTCGCCACGGCTCAGCTGTTTGCTGATCCGGTTACTCTCATCTTGGGTGGACAGCCTAACAATGCCAATGGCTATGGGAAATCCCTCGTGTACGGCAGCTTTTCCGTCAAGGGCAATGACTCGCCATTCAGTGATAACTTCACCAACGACACGAGCCTGGACACCGCCACTTGGAAAGATCTCTCCAACGATCCGAATGGCGACATTTTGATTCCGCCCGGCTCCTTTGAATGGTTGAATTGGTCCTTGCCGGATGCCGGTTTCAGCATCCAAACCGCAGCGACGGTTAATTCTACTGCCAGCTCATGGGTGGATTTGACTCCCACTACCTCGCTGAACAACGGCACCCGGCAGGCGTTGCTTGACAAGTCCAGCCTCGCCGGCGGTAATCAGGCTTATTTCCGCCTGATCCAACGGGTAGCGACCCAGTTGCAAGTGTTGCTGCCGGGCGAAACCAATGCGCCGAATACCCTGACCGGCAAGGGTGGTACGCCGGATATCCAGCCGATTAACAATCTATTCCCGGTTACCGTTAATTTGGTGGATTCGACGTTCCACATCATTAGCTCCGGCGACACTGTGGTATTGAACAGCTCCACCGACAGTGCGGTTGGTGACACTTCCCCTGGCAACGCCCTGGTAGGCGGCACCACCCAAGTCAATTTCTACTTTGACACGGCCGGGCCGCAGACGATCACCGCAGTGGATACCACCAGCACGAACATCCTCTCGAACACGAGCTCCACCGTCACGGCCCAATGATCCGGCCGCTAGTAGAGTAAATTCTCATGGCAGGCGCCGGCTGCGGCCGGCGCCTGCTTTTCAAAATTGTTATTTAAAAAAAGAAAATCCTCTAGTGATGCGATGAAAACACCCGTCCGCCAACCTCTCAACTGCCCCTTTCGCTCAGCCTTCACTCTGATTGAATTGCTGGTCGTCATCGCCATCATTGCCATTCTGGCGGCCATGTTGCTGCCCGCCCTCAACCGGGCCAAGATTCGCGCGGTCGCCGCCCAATGCATGGGCAACAGCAAACAACTCGGCCTGGCCTGGGTAAT
>CAIZWI010000201.1 GCA_903936645.1 uncultured Verrucomicrobia subdivision 3 bacterium | reverse complement strand
CCAATTATCCATTTTTGACCAAAAGCATTCATCAACTGAGGAAAAGCCTACCCTATTCCCGGTTGAGAAGCCAGTTTTGGATTTGACGGCGGCGAAGGGGGGACTAATCAACATTAAACCAGTAATGGCTGTTGACCTGGGCGGGCCTGAGGCTGAGCCAACCATGCTTAATGGATTTTAGCTGTGATAAAGTATTTGAAAATAACCAGGCGCGGCCTAAGCTCGACGGTAAATCCAACAGAAGGGACTCTTTATGAAGACGGGTGCGTCTGAACGGTGGCCGCCGACCATTGCAAAGTGGGCCGGTGGAGGAATCATTTTCCTGGCGTCGATGGTGTTGCTGGGGTGGTGGTTGGATTTACCCCGGCTGAAGAGTGTTTTGCCGGACTGGCCTAATATGGCGCCCCTTACGGCGGGGGTTTTCATCCTGAGCGGCGTGGCCTTATGGGATTTGGCCGCAAAGCGGCCAAGGATGGCGGCCTTCTCGCGAGGTCCAGCGTTTTTGGCCGGGTCGGTGGTTTTGATTGGGGGCCTCAAAATAAGTGAGAATTGGCTGGGCTGGCCTTTGGGCGTCGACGCGCTGGGGTTTCACGCCGCCCTGGGCCAGATGGCGACGGCCACGGCGCTGAATTTTATCCTACTGGGCACGGCGCTAATACTGGCCACAACCAACCGACTGGCAAAAACATTCCAGTTCATCATTTTAACGGCGATGCTGGTTGGTTGGCTGGGCTTTGCCCGCTTTTTATTCGGGGGCGCTCCGACGCCACCATTTAGCATCATGGCCATTCACAGCGAAGCCAGTTTTCTATTGCTGGGCACGGGGATTTTATGCCTGCGCCCCGAGCGTGGTTTGATGGCCCTGCTCATAAGCGACAGTACGGGCGGCACACTTGCGCGGCGGTTGATCCTGCCGGTTTTGCTGATGCCCAGCCTCCTGTCCTGGGGCGAGGCCCAAATAGCGCGCAGTGGGGTCTTGAGTGAAGGCATGCAGGCTGGATTGTTCACCCTGGATGATATCCTCGTATTGGGCGCGCTGGCATGGTTTAACGCGGCTCGGCTGCATCGGGCGGACCTACGGCGGCGGCGGATCGAAGAGACAAATGCGCAATTGGCGTCGATTGTGGAGTTTTCAGCGGATGCGATCATCAGCAAGGATTTAAATGGCATTGTCACCAGTTGGAATCGTGGGGCGGAAATAATTTTTGGGTTCAGCGCGGAGGAAATGATCGGGACGTCCCTCACGCGGTTGATCCCTTTGGAAAGGCTGGCCGAGGAAAACCTTATTCTGGGCAAAATCGCACAGGGGCAAAGTGTGAAGCACTTTGAGACGGTGCGGTTGACCCGGCGAGGAAACCGAATCGACGTTTCGATCACGGCCTCGCCGTTAAAAAATGCCGCGGGGGAAATCACCGGTGTGTCGAAAGTGGCTCGGGACATCACGGCGCGCAAGCAGATGGAGGCGAGATCGGGAAGAGCGTCGTGTAGGGAAAGAGTGTTCAGAGCCGT
>CAIZWI010000200.1 GCA_903936645.1 uncultured Verrucomicrobia subdivision 3 bacterium | reverse complement strand
GCCAAGATTTTACCGGGCTTTCTTCCTGGGCTTTATGTCCGCTCGCGGCATTTAGAGCTCCCTTTCCCATTGCATTTGCAGGGCCCAGTTGCACCACTTATTGGCATTCATCGAGGGTCTGGCCCCGCTGTCCCGCATTGGCCAGTGCCACCTCAAGCTTTTAAATTCCCTCGTAAAACAATGTCGGAAAAATACATTTGCTGTATAAATCACCTTGTTTTATGAAATCCCTCGTTTCTTCCGTTAGTCTGCTTCTCATCACGCTTTTGTTATCTCTGCCCAGGCCCACCGCCGCTGCCGCCGGATCCAACCCCGGAGGCGAACTGTTCGCCGCCTATGTGGCAAATTTTTATGTGCTCCAAGGTGCGAATGGCTGGTTCAAAAAGACCCAAACCAATGGCGTGGCAGATTTTTGGGAACTGGCTGAGGAAATTGAAACGGTGATTGATGCTCACGAGGCCTCCTGCCCGGGTGCTGATACTCCACTGATTAGTCAACTCCTCGACGGTTTCACGGCCAAGAATGGCACCAATTGGTCAAATAATATCTACAATGACGATTGCATGTGGGCCAGCATCGCCTTCTCCCGGGGATATCTAAACACCGGCAATGAACGCTACCGCACCATCGCCCGCTGGAATTTTGACATGGTTTATGCCCGGGCTTGGGACAATGTTCTCGGCGGTGGCTTTTATTGGAGCACCGCCAATGGTTCGAAAAACGCCTGTGTCAATGGCCCCGCAGGGATAGCAGCCACCTTGCTCGCCCAGACTTGTCACGACCCCGCTTACCAGGTGAAAGCCGTGGGGTTTTACAATTGGGAGCGCGCCCACTTGTTTAATCCAACCAACGGGGCCGTGGCCGACAGCCAGGAAACCAACGGCATCGTGCACGGCTGGGCCTCCACATACAATCAGGGCACCTTCATCGGTCTGGCCAATTTTCTGGGCCAGACCAATGATGCGGCCCTTGCCGCCGATTTTACCCGGGACCACCTGACCCGCCAGGGGTTGCTCCAGCAATACGGCGTCGCAGGCAACAATTCCGGATTCAATGCAATTTTCTTAAGGTGGATGGTTCGTTTTGTGCGCGAACGGGGCATGGAAAACCGCTACCTTACATGGTTGCAGGATAATGCGGATGCCGCGTGGCTGGATCGCCGTCCGTCCGACGACTTGTCGTGGTGTCAATGGTTGCGGCCAACTTCGCGCACAAGGGTGCTGCACTCTTGGGATTGCACGCCTTCGCTTGAAGCGGTGGTGCTTTTGGGTGTGACTCCGGTTAACCTTTCCAAAACGTCTGCTAGCGCTGCTAATTTAATCCCAAGTTCCCCGGGCAAGTAAACGAACCGCCCTCCCGCGGCCACATGTTATCGTGATTTAAACCCGGACTTTTCCCTCCATTTAAAATGACCTTGATCCCAAAATCCTGTCAAAAATCAAGTTGCGTGAGACGCCTCTCTTTGACATAATCTAAAAACGATGTTCAAACCCAAGCATTTGCTGAACATCGCATCCGGTTGCGCGGTTAGCTCAGTGGTAGAGCATTACCTTGACACGGTAGGGGTCACAGGTTCGAACCCTGTATCGCGCACCATTTTTTAGGTCTATGTAGAGCTTAAATTTTGGCTTCCACGTTTGGTTTGATTTTTGACTCCCTTTTGCAAAAATCGGTCTCAAAGGACTCTATAACATTTTCTTACCGAACATCAACTGGCTGGGCTTGGCGGACATCGTTTGAATGAAGCGCTCGCCACCTCCACAACCGGATCGCTCCCCGTGTTTGGTAGGGTTAACCGCTGAAATCTCGGACCTAAAGCGTGATCTGGGAGAAGCGACTAATTTGGATTCCATCCCGCCCACCTGGCCAGCCATGTCATAACCACGGCTTTAGGTAAGCCTGATAAATTAATTTGAGGGTGAGTAATACCACCATCGTTAAGAATACCGGGCGGATGAATTGGGTGCCGCGTGTCACCACCACATGGCTTCCCATTCTTGCTCCGAACCATTGCCCCGCCCCCATAATCAGCCCGGCAGCGAACCATATCTGGCCGGCCACCAGAAACAGAATGAGCGAGCCCGCATTGCTCGCCCAGTTCAGGGCCTTCGTATTCGCGGTGGCTCGCGCCAGGTTGAACCCCAAGCCTAACATAAAGGCCAGTGCGAGAAACGTGCCCGTGCCCGGCCCCAAAAATCCGTCGTACAGTCCGATGCCAAATGCGCAGCCATAGTCGAACTGCGCGCGGGTGATCCGCGGCAGCCGGTCCTGCTCGCCCAATTTCGGCCGCAGCCACACAAACACTGCCACCCCCAGCAGCACCAAGGGCAACAGCTTTTTCAGCAGTGCCGGATCAAAATGTTGAACCAGCCCGGTGCCGCACAAGGAGCCCGTGAACGCCAGCAGCCAGGCACGGCGCAGCTCGTGGTAGTTCAATTTACCCGCCCGGGCAAAATGAAAAGTGGCGCTCGTCGAACCAAACGTGGACTGCAATTTGTTCGTCCCCAAAGCAACAATTGGGTTGGGACAGATGCTCAGCAGCACCGGTAGTGTCAGGAGGCCTCCACCACCAGCCAGTGTATCCACAAACCCCGCCGTAAGCCCGGTTAGGAATAGCAAACCAACATGCCCCCATTCCAGCATAGCAGAGCTAAGGCCTCACCTTTTCGTGGTGCACGCGCTGGTTGTTTCTGGCGGAATTGGTAATGGAGATGAGGCTAATCATCGTGACAGGGGCATAAGTTTCACCAGCCGTAAATGGATGACGGAGTATTTCGGGCAAAGGCTGTAAAACGAGTATGCTGACAACAAATGCATCATCACTGCTGCTCCTGCAGGTGCCTCACGGCTGTGTAAAACCCTCGGGATGGCACATCAAGGCGGCGCGTACAACAACCAATTGCCGTGCCTCGTTTAGTACCCTAGCTTTGCCAGCTCATTTTGCAGCGCGATCTGGAATTCCTTAACATCTGCGGAGGTTGGCTTGTAACCCGAAATGGTCGGGGCCACGCCAAGCCTGCCAGTTTGATCCAAATACCAGTCCGCCGTCTGCCCATCGCTAAAGGTTACCTTGCCACTGACGATGGTTCCGGGTTTGGCAATATGGTCCACTGTGAGGCTTACGCCTCCCAGGCTGGGTAACGATTCATCCGGGAGGGGCAGGGGATCCACCACTTTTTTCACCGGCTCGGGCGGAACTGCCACCTTGGGCGGCTCCGGATCCTTCGGGATCAATTTTAAATCGTCGACCAGAAAGCGCACCTCCATATACGTGAGCTTCAGCCCAAGCTCATTTTGGAGCCGGTTCTGAATCTCCGATAATTTGGCCCCGGCTTCAATCCATTCGGCCACTTTCCCGCGCTGCGCTTCGGTCAAATTCATAAGCTGCTCGTAATCCAGTCGTAACCCCGGGCCTCGAGTTCCAAGGCCAGGCTCTTGTCCCCGGTCTTCACCACGCGGCCGTCCACCAAAACGTGCACAAAATCCGGCACGATGAAATTCAAAAGGCGTTGGTAATGGGTGATGACCAGTTGACCGCTGTCCGGGCGTTTCAATTTATTAACACCGCCCGCCACAATGCGCAAGGCGTCAATATCCAGGCCCGAATCCGTTTCGTCCAGAATCGCCAACGCCGGTTCCAGCACCGCCATCTGGAAAATCTCGGCGCGTTTCTTTTCCCCGCCGGAAAAACCTTCGTTCACCGAGCGCTTTAGCAGATCATCCTTGAGCTCCAGCAATTTCATTTTCTCCTTCACCAGCGTGAGGAATTCAATGGCGTCCAGTTCCGGCAGCCCATGATGTTTGCGCACCTCATTCAGCGCGGCCTTGAGAAAATAGGTGCTGTTCACCCCGGGGATTTCCACCGGATATTGGAACGCCAGAAACACACCTTCGCGCGCCCGTTCCTCGGGGTCCAGGTCCAGCAGGTCTTTGCCCTTGTAAAGGACTTCGCCGCCCGTCACTTCATAGCCGTCACGCCCGGCCAGCACCGCTGCCAGCGTGCTTTTGCCGCTGCCATTCGGTCCCATCACCGCGTGCACTTCGCCGGCATTGATGGTCAGGCTAACGCCCTTAAGGATTTGCTTGCCCTCAACGCCCGCGCTGAGGTTTTTGATTTCAAGAATAGGATTGCTCATTTTAAATTATTAGCCAACGCTGCCTTCGAGGCTCACGCCCAGCAATTTCTGCGCTTCCACGGCAAACTCCATCGGGAGTTCCTTGAAGACTTCCTTGCAGAAGCCGTTGACGATCATGTTCACCGCGTCTTGCGTGGCAATACCCCGCGCATTGCAGTAGAAAATTTGGTCCTCGCCAATTTTTGAGGTCGAGGCCTCGTGTTCCACGCTGGCCGTGGTGTTTTTTACCTCAATGTAGGGAAACGTATGCGCCCCGCACTTGTGTCCGATCAGCATGGAGTCGCATTGGGAGAAATTGCGCGCATGCGACGCACTTTTGCGGATTTCCACCAGCCCGCGATAACTGTTCTGGCCATGCCCGGCCGAGATGCCTTTGGAAATGATAGTGCTGCTGGTGTTTTTGCCAATATGAATCATCTTGGTGCCGGTATCGGCCTGCTGATAATTATTGGTCACTGCCACTGAATAAAATTCACCCACTGAATTGTCACCTAAAAGGATGCAACTCGGATATTTCCAGGTGATCGCCGAGCCCGTTTCCACCTGGGTCCAGCAAATCTTGGAATTCTTGCCCTTGCACAAACCCCGTTTGGTGACGAAATTGTAAATCCCGCCCACGCCTTTCTCATCCCCCGGATACCAGTTTTGCACCGTGGAGTATTTAATTTCCCCGCGCTCCAAGGCCACCAATTCCACCACCGCAGCATGCAATTGGTTCTCGTCCCGCATCGGGGCGGTGCAACCTTCCAAATAACTTACCTGCGCGCCTTCATCGGCGATAATCAAGGTGCGTTCAAACTGCCCGGTGTTTGCTGCGTTGATCCGGAAGTAGGTCGACAATTCCATCGGGCACCGCACACCCTTGGGGATGTAACAGAATGAACCGTCCGTAAACACCGCCGAGTTCAGCGCCGCAAAAAAATTGTCGGTGTACGGAACCACCGAGCCCAGATATTTCTTCACCAATTCCGGATGATCATGAACCGCCTCCGTGAACGAGCAGAAAATCACACCCTTTTCCATCAACTGCTTCCGAAAGGTCGTGCCCACGCTTACACTGTCAAAAATTGCGTCCACCGCAACCCCGGCAAGGCGGCCGCGTTCCCGCAGTGGAATCCCCAGTTTTTCATAGGTTTCCAGCAACTTCGGATCTACTTCGTCCAGGCTCTTGGGCGCGTCTTTCTTCTGTTTGGGCGCTGAGAAATAAACGATGTCCTGATAATTGATTTTTTCGTGGTGCACCTTCGGCCAGGTGGGCTCTTCGAGGGTGAGCCAGTAGCGGTAGGCTTTCAACCGCCATTCCGTGAGCCATTCCGGCTCATTTTTCTTGCGGGAAATCAACCGGATGGTGTCCTCGCTCAACCCCGGCGGGGCGGATTCGGTTTCCAAATCAGTGAAAAAACCGTATTTATATTCGGTCTTGACCAAATCTTCAATTGTCTCGGTGGCGGTGCTCATGGGTAATTAAGAATTCTTTAGGGCGGCGCAAGCTGCGCAAAGGCCGTGAACGGCAATGTCGTAGTGATCGACTTTAAAGCCCAAGGGATGGGGCATGACGGCGCTTTCGGTGGGAAAGGGCACATCAAACACTTCGCCACAGGTGTCGCAATAGTAATGGCAGTGTTCTTCCATATTCGGACAGAACCGGGTCGCCCCGCGCTCCAGCGTCACCTGCCGGGCCAGTCCACTTTTGACCAAGGCGTCCAAGCAGTTGTAAACGGTGGCCATGGAAATATCGGGCATCCCGTGTTTGGCGCGTATAAACACTTCTTCGGCTGTGGGGTGGTCGCGTTTTTCCCACAAAACATCGTAAACCCGCTGCCGCTGGGGGGTGAAGCGAAATCCGCTTACCCCAAGCCGCTGGTTCAAGTCATTGTTGGGTCGCTTGCTATGCACTACGCTCATTACCTGTTATCGGAAAAGTTTAATGAGGATCGCTACCAAGTCAAGATTTAGAATAATTCTAAACATTTTTGGGTTTGCTCCGCATTGACGCACCTTTTAACAGGCCCATTGGGCTAGTCATTTTTGAATTCCAAGCCAATTTCGGAACGAAAGTTCAACTGGGTAGGGGGACACCTTGCTACTCACTTTCTGGCTTTGCCCAGGTTGGCCTTGGGTCATTTGCCTCCACCGTGGCAGGTTGCGGGAGACATTTGCATTGAGCCGCTGGATCTCGCTTTATTTTACGGCCTTGGATTTCCCGCCCCAACCATGGCACCATACGTGCGTGAGCAAAATTGTTGGCATAGATTTAGGAACCACTAATTCGCTGGTGGCCACGGTGGATTCGGGCATACCCCTGGTCATTGCGGATGCGGCGGGGGCGCGGTTGACGCCGTCGGTGGTTTGGTTTCCGGCGGCGGACCAGCCGCCGGTCGTGGGGGCGGAGGCCAATCGCGTGCGGCTGATTCGGCCGGCGGAGACGGCGTATTCGGTGAAGCGGTTCATGGGACGCCGGTCGGCGGACATCACGCCGGAGGAACTGGCGGTGACGTATCCGGTGAACACCCCGGGCCATGGGACGGTGACGCTGCCATTTCATGGAAAAAACTGGACCCCGGAGGAAATCTCGGCGGAGGTTTTGAAGAAGCTCCGAGTCGCAGCGGAGGCTTATTTTGGCGAAGCGGTCACCCGGGCGGTGATTACGGTGCCGGCTTATTTTAATGATGCCCAGCGTAATGCCACCAAGAAAGCCGGCGAACTGGCGGGCTTTACGGTGGAGCGTATTCTCAATGAACCCACGGCGGCGGCACTGGCTTATGGTCTGGACAAACTCAAGGAGCGGGCCAAGATTGCGGTGTATGATTTGGGCGGCGGCACGTTTGACCTCTCCATTCTTGAATTGACGGAAGGGGTGTTCCAAGTACTGGCCACCAATGGCAATACCCGGCTGGGCGGGGATGACTTGGACCGCCGGTTGGTGGCGTTCCTGATTGAAAAAATCGCGGCGGCCGGGGGGCCGAATTTGGAAGGTGGTGCGGCGAGCCAAACAGCCGCGGCATCGGGCGAGGCGATGGCCCTGCGGTCCCGGATACGGGAGGCGGCGGAACTGGCGAAGATCCGGCTTTCCAGCGAAACCTCGGTGGAAATTGCCCTGCCGTTTCTCACCCCCGATTTCAGTTTTACGGTAACACTTACCCGGGCCGAGTTGGAAAACCTCACCAGAGACATCATTGGGCGCACACGGACGCATTGCTTGCGGGCGCTGGCGGATGCCAAGCTGGAGGCGGCGGCACTGGACCAGGTGATTTTGGTGGGCGGGCAGACGCGAATGCCGCTGGTACGCCAGTTTGTGAGTGACTTGTTTGGTTGCGCGGAGTTTGCGGAAACGCGGGGGGCGTTGCGGCTGGGCAGTGATTATCATAAAGCGAGTGGGCCGCAACTCAACACGTCGCAAAATCCGGATGAGGCGGTGGCACTGGGGGCGGCGATTCAGGCGGAAATTTTAGCGGGTGGCTTCAAGAACGTGTTGTTGCTGGATGTCACCCCGCTTTCGCTTGGCATTGAGACGTTTGGCGGGTTGATGAATGTGCTGATCCCGCGCAATTCCACAATCCCGGTGAAAGCCGGGGAGATGTTTACGACGGCGGTGGACCAGCAGCGGTCCATGTTGATTCATGTGTTGCAAGGGGAGCGCGAGCGGGCGAAGGACAACTGGAGTCTGGGAAAATTTACGCTGGAGTTTGCCCCTTTGCCCCGCGGGCTGGCCCGGGTGGGGGTTCAGTTTGAAATTGATGCCAACGGGATTTTGCATGCCCTGGCCCGGGACATCCAAACTGGCCATGAACGCATCGTGGAAATGAAATCGGCTGTGGATGTGGCCGATGAGGCAGTCCAGCAGATGGTGGAGGAGTCGGTGGAACACGCTTTTACCGACCTGGCGGCGCGCCGGTGGATTGAGGCCAAACTCAAGGCGAATGAAGTGTTGACCGCCACACGGAATGCATTAACCGCTTGTGCGGAGGATACCGAGGCAGAGTATCGCGAAAAAATTCAAACGGCCATGGGCGAGGTGACGGCAGCGCTGGGCACGGAGGCGGGCACGGAGGCGGGGGATTTGAAACGGTTACAGGCGGCTATCGCCGCCCTGGATGAAATCACGAAACCGCTGGCGGAGTTGTTGATGGACCGCGCCATGGAGGCGCTCTTGCGGAAACGGGGACTGCTTCAATGAAGCAAAAATTTGCCGCTGTTGAATTTAAACATGATCAACACCGTTAGTGAAACGGCGACGATAAATCCCATCCGGGTAAAAAACCGGATTTCTCTCTGATAATTTGATGTACTGCGGCGGCGGCGCACCCTTACTTCCATTCCAAAACCTTATCAATTAACCGACCTGCTGGCAAGGATTAACCATTCAGCGCCAAAAAACCGACCTTCAGGTAACAGGCTGGCAGGCCCGATGGTGACCGGGATTTGGCTCGGGCGAGGGCTGCCGGGGTTTAGTGCACCCGGAGCTGATTGCCATTAATCAGCCATAACAGGCCCACGATCAACAATGTCCCTACAATAAAGACGAGCACGGTTAGAAACCGCGCTTGCTTCTCTTGAGGTGAATGCTTGTGCTGGTGCTGGTGCATGGGAAAAAGGGTTGATTTGGACCTTAAACCCGGCTGGCTGGCGGTAGCAAGCTATTTTATTTGGGCATTTTCATTTTGGTTCAGGGCTCAACGGCGACCCGGTAAAAGCGGGTTTGATTGGTGCCGATTAAATCCCAGGTGGTGTTCGTGGTGCCGGTGCCGGGGAGGGCGGTGACCAGGTTGGTCCAATTGGTGGAGCCCAACCGGGGAGCCCATTGGACATCGTAATAACGACCGCCGGCGCCGGGCCAGGTAATTTGGAGGCCGGGCTGGATCTCCGCAGGCATGGTGTTGGTCTGGCTGGCCGTGGCGTAGGCAAGAGAAACATCGTCGATCAGCACGCTGCCGTAACCATTGAGCACGGCCCCGGTGGTACCGTATATTTGGACCAGGGCATTAACCGCTCCGGTGGGGGCGATGAGGTTATTTACCACGATCTGGGTCCAGGTGCCGCTGGCAGCGGAAAAACCATTCCAGCCCACCGAGCTGAGGGTCGCACCGAGGTTATTCAGCCAGCTCAGCCGATAATTCTGAACGTAGCTTACGCCGGAACTCACTTGCCGCGCCCAGAACGATAGGTTGTAGGTCTGGCCCGGGACCACGGGCACACCGCCGGACGAACCGATATTTTGATCGACCTCGGAGGTGTTCGGGACGGAGGCGGTGTTGGTGACAGAGAGCAGGAGGCTGCAGGCACCGCTGTGGGCGGTGGTGGTCACGCGCACGGGGGGTTGTGAACCGAGGGCGGACCAGTTACTGGCGGTGAGACCGCCGCCGGTTTCAAAGCTGGGATTGACCACAATATTGGATTGTCCGGAGGTGGCAACGAGCACTTGATATTGCCGGTGGGGGGCGGACCATTGGAGGTCAAAGAAGCGGTTGGTCGTGCCATCGCCGGGCGCGGGCCCGAGGAGGGGTTGCCAAGCAATATTGGTGCCGGGGGCGTTTGCAGTTTGAAGGGTCCAGGTGGTGCCCAGGGTGGTGGGCCAGCTGATTTGTGTGCCGGGGTGCACGTTCACGGGGAGTTGATTGGTTTCCCCCAGCACCAGCCAACTGGTGCGTCCGGGAGAGACGGTCAGGCTACCCACAGGCGCATTCACTTTGTAAATAACGGCGGTCTGATTCGTGGCGGCGGGGTTGCAGGCGATGATGGTCCGGCCGCCGGTGCGCGGATTGTAATAGACCTGGCTGGTGGGCAGGCTGGTGTGGTAGGTGGGATCGGGATCGCCCAGGCCGCGCAGCGCGTGGGTGAGGTAATAGCTGACGCCGGAATAGGTTGCGTCGGTGGCGATGGCGGCGTTGGTGCGGTAGCCGGCCTCCAATTGGGCGGCCACGCCATCGGGATCAAACAGTAATTGGAAGCCGAGGATATAATTGCCGAGGTAACCGCCTTGCGCGGTGGCATTATTGGCGTCGGTGAGGGTGAAGCCGTTAATGCCGTTCTGGCTGGCCAAGACCCGTTCCGACCAGAGATTGGTGAACTGCCAGGTGGCAAAACTTTTATCACGGGCAAGATAATGATTCCAATGATTTTCGGGCACCCATTGGATGGCATGAATCCAGGCCGGGTCGCCATTAAAATAAGTGGCGTAACTCACCCCGCCCGAACCGAGGATGCCCACCATGCCTTCCCCGTAGCTGGCGGGCAAATTGGTGCGGTACATATCCTGCCAGTATTCATTCACGGCGGCGGATTCAGTGGCGTAGCCCATGGCTCCGGCGGCGGTCATGGCGTCATCGCCCAGGGCGCTGCCGAGCATAAATAGGCCCACCCAGGAATTCAGGGCTTCGGAGGAGGATTCCTGGTTTTCGCCACCCCCGCTGCTAAAACCGCCGGCCCAGGAATGGCCTTCCCAGAGATCGAACGTGCGAAAGAGGGGGAAGTTGGTGTCGGTGCGATCCCAATTGCCATATTCCTTGGTTACCAGCCGGGCCATGGGGCCGTATTGGGCGAGGAAATTGGTGTCCGCCAGTCCCAGCAAACCGGCGGCGAGGGCGAAGTAACCATAATGGAAATGGTTGTCGTTAAACGCTTCGGAGCCGAAATCCGCCGGGAAGCCGATGAGGGCGCCCCAATTGGCGTAGCGCGCGAAGAAATAATTCGTCTTGCCCGGGACGTAGGTGAACCAGTTGGTGAGTTCGCTGCGCAGGCTGCTGCCGAGTTGCGCCGCCAGATTGGTCAGGCCGAGTTGTTGGGCGAAATCCATGTACTGGGCGGTGATCGCCAGGTCTTTGCCGCCGTAATAGGTGTCGGCAATATGTTGCGGGTGGCTGGCGGCGAAGGCGGCGAGGTAATTCGTCATGCGGCCGACGACGTAATCATTCGTCAAGCCATTGACGTGCGGGGCGGGCAGCATGGGGGCGATGCCATTGAAGGGAAAGTTGAGATGGAATTGGGTGCCGGCGGCCAGGCGCAGCAGGCCG
The DNA here is from genome assembly GCA_903936645.1 of uncultured Verrucomicrobia subdivision 3 bacterium. GTDB lineage: Bacteria > Verrucomicrobiota > Verrucomicrobiia > Limisphaerales > UBA11358 > UBA11358. The sequence continues at coordinate 2,764 of CAIZWI010000200.1, read as the reverse complement.
CGAGGGGTGAGGCAGGTGTAGGGGCGGAAGACGAGATCATTCGTCGTGGTGCGGTAATGGTGCGGCAGCCAGCCTTGCAAGGTGTTAGTGCCGGAGCCCCGCAGCGGTGACGTGCTCAGGGTCCAGGTGGTGTCCACCTGGGCATTAGTGCGGTCGTAGGACCAGTCGAACCGTGTGTCCGTGACGCGGGCATAGGCGTATCCGGCAAATTCGCCGAGGTAGCTGCTGGCTGGCAGGACGCCATAGACCAGATAGTTATTGGTCCCGGACAATTGCGCGGTGAGGGTGGTGCCGGCGACGGCAAAGGGGGTGTTATCCGGCGCAAAGACGCCGAAGGTGCGGCCTTGGTAATCGAAGGAAAAAGCGGTGGCGATGAAATTACTGCCACTGATCAGGGGAATCATGCTGCCGTTGGAACTGTAGAGGGTGCTGGAACCCACATTGATGACGGGCGAGACCCCGGTGTAGGTTGTCCAGACAAAGGGCACGCCGCGGGCGAGGGTGAGATCCATGCGTCGGCCCTGGGCATCGGGCAGACCGAACTGAACGCCCCAGTCGCTCCAGCCGGTCACTTGGGAATTCACCGGCGCGAACGAACCCGCGTAGCGGGCGGCGGGACTGCTGCCGTCGTTGCTGGCCACAATCCAGGAGCAGAGCACGAATCCCCAACTGGCGCTGGTGGTATCGACAATTTCGATTTGGGCGGTCTGGCCCAGGTAAGCCGAGACATCCCATGTGTTCCAGCTCAAGGTGCCGGATTGCTGGCCGGCGGCGGCTTTCACGACGTTGGTGCCGATGACCAGCCAGACAGCGTCGTGGTTGGTGTCGGCCCCGCCGCCCACGAGCAGGTGGATGAAATTTTTCTGGACGGTGAAGGCGGGTGACGTGAGCGTGCCTTGCGGGGTATTTGCGCCGCGATAGGTATTGACGCAGGCGCTGCCCAGGAAGCCCTGCACCGCCGGGGATTCCCCGGGCCAGGTGCCGCCGGCAATTGGGCCGGAGCCGAAGGCGGTGCCGGTCAGCACCCAACCGGCGGGATAATTGGTGGCATTAAAATCTGCCAGCAGCACGTCGTTGCTGCCCACGGCCAGCGGCACCGCGCCGGTAATGGGCAGGTTGGGACCGGGATTAAAGCTGCCGACTGGCAGGTTGGGATTGGAACGGGCATTCCAGGCATTGGGAAAGTAGAGGTTAAAGCCGGAGGCATTGGGGGCGAGCATCAGGGGGTAGGACCAAAGCTGGCCACCGAAGGGGTCTTGCTGAAGCACCCGGGGACCGCCACCGGAGGGTTGGTACGAACGGTCGGCCACGAGGAGATCGGTCCACCATTGATTGCTGGGTACCGGCCGGTTCGTAAGGGCGGGGGCGAGGTGAAGCTGGGGGAATTGGTTGACGACCTGCTGGGCGGTCATGGAGTAATAACCGCCCAAAAACTGGTCGATGGGTGGAATGCTGGCGGCATAGGACCCCGCGCCCACGGGAACCGCGACCTGCGCGGGGGCCAGTCCGCGGGCGAACAGGACCAAGGCAGCCAGGAGGTGCAACCAGCACCGGCCAGTGGGTTTGGGCAGTAGGCACAGGGTAACGGGCATGATTCAGGTTATGGGTTCGCCGGCGTTTAGCCAGCCCAGGTTGCCAAGCATCATTATAAACACAAAATAAGTTGGGCCCATTTGCCTTGCTCCGGGGGGGGCAAAAAACGCCCAGCCGGAGCGGCTGGGCGTTGAATCGATAAAAACTCCCGAGTTTTTAGGAAATATCAGGCAATGCCACGATTTACTGGCCGATAAATAACACGTCGAGGTTGCCCGGACCACCGCGACCGCCGCGACCGCCACGGCGCTGACCGGCGGGGGCGTTGGTGGCAGGAGCGGGCGGGGGCGTGGACCCGGCCACGGCAGTCTGCGGGAGGCGTTCGGTGCAGACGACGATGATGCGGTTATTTTTGGTGTCCAGGGAGCAGGTTTTGCAGCCGGTCTTGGTGGTCACGGTTTGGGCCACGGCGAAGCTGGTGGGGCTGCTTTCCTTGATGATTGTCAGGGTGCCGTCGCGCTGGGAGCTGAAGGCTTCCAGGGTGTTGGGGTTGAAACCGCCGCCATCGGTGCCATTGCCAATGGGGAGGGTGGTGAGGACTTTGCCGGTATCGGCATTGACGACCACGCACACATTGGGATCGGCGCACATGGCGAAGAGGAGGTGATTCTTGATGTCCAAACCGAGGCCGCCGGGTTCGCCGGCGGTGTCACCGAGATCATACTTGGTGATGACCTTGAGGGTTTTGACGTCCACGACGGCGATTTTCTTTTCGTTTTCGATGTCGACGTACAGTTTGCCCTGGCCGTCGCTCTGGGCTTGTTCCAGCGCGCCGCCGACATCGACAGTGCCGACCACGGAGCCATCCTTGGGGTCAATGACGGTGATGCTGGGGGCTTCGTGGCTGAGAATGAAAACGCGATCGGTCAGGGGTTCGAGCAGAATGCCGTCGGGGCGGCCGGAGACTTCGATGGTCTTGATTTTTTGGAGGGTCTCGGTGTCGAACATGCCGACCGGGCTGCTGCTGCTGAAACCGTGGTGGGTGGCGGTATCAATGGCGACGCCATGGCCGCCGATATTGGTGATGGTCCCGACATATTTATGGCTGTCCAGATCCAGCACGATGGTGTTGCCGCCGCGGGGCACATAGATGCGGCGAGCGTCGTTGTCGGCATAGACGTAATCGATGCCGCCATTGCCCATGACCTGGGTGGTGTCGAGGACTTTATAG
>CAIZWI010000199.1 GCA_903936645.1 uncultured Verrucomicrobia subdivision 3 bacterium | reverse complement strand
GTGCTCAAGCCCACCGTCACCGCGTGGCTGATAATGCTGTGCCCAATATTCAACTCCACCAAATGCGGCACGCGATGCAAAGCGGCCAGGTTGTGGTAATTCAGACCGTGGCCGGCATTGACGCGCAAACCGAGGGAATGCGCCTGCCGGGCGGCGTCCGTGAGCCGATCCAGTTCCCGTTCCCGCCCCGCCGCGTCGTTGAACTCGTGCGCAAAGGAACCGGTATGCAGTTCGATGAATTCACACCCCAGGCGCCCACTGGCCGCAATCTGGCGTTCGTCCGGATCAATGAAGAGACTTACCTCAATGCCCGCCGCGCGCATGTGCGCACACGTCCGGGCCAGCGCGGTTTCATTGGCCACCACATCCAGTCCGCCCTCGGTGGTGACCTCCAGACGATGCTCGGGCACCAGGCAAATAATGTCCGGCTTCAATTTGAGGGCCATCGCCACGATCTCCGGCACATTGGCCATTTCCAAGTTGAAACGCGTTTTCACCACCTCGCGCAAACGCCAGATATCGCGGTCCAAAATATGGCGGCGGTCCTCCCGTAGATGGGCGGTGATGCCGTGCGCACCGGCGGCCTCGCTGATTTGCGCAGCCAGCACCGGATCCGGCTCGCCCCACGGCTGCCCGCGGTAACGCGCCTCCCGCAAGGTGGCCACGTGATCAATGTTAACCCCTAGTTTCAGCATAATCAGGGATGAAGGGTAAAAGGTTGCGGGGCGGCGGCTCCCGCCGGCCGGGGGCGGTGGCGTGGGGGCGGCGCGTGCAAATCGCAGCCCGGGAAATTCGGAGCTTCCAGCCAGCTACACAGTGCGACCAGTTCCACGGCGGTCAGCCCGCCCGGGGCATGCCGTTCAAAGGCCACCTCGGTGGGGCTGATTTCCGTGGCCGTCGTCACCGTGGGTCCCAGTTCCGGGGCGAGGTGCGCCAGCCATCGCCCGGCCGCACTCGTGGCTTCCAACTGGCGATGCCGGGTAACCACCAGTCCTAACTGGTACAGTCCCGGAAAGACTTTCTGGCGCTCGGCCGTAACTTCCCAATGAAAGTAAATCAGGTTGGGCGTGTTTAAACGGTTATAAATTTCCTTCGGCGCCGGCTTGCCCCGGGGAGTCGCGGGCAAAAATCCACTCACGAGAAAATTCGCCCCGCCAACCTGCCGGGCCTCCACATACGGAGCGATCAAGGGCAGGCCGACGAGCGCCACCTTGTTGGGCTCCGTGGTCACACTAAAGCCGTGGTAAGCCGAACCCACGGGCTCGGCTTGCAGTCGCGCCGCCAGGGCGTCATGAATTTTTGGCAATGCCGCGTCGGCATTCGCCAAGGGCAGTGCGGCAAAGGCGAGGAAGGGAATCTGCGGCTCCACCCAGGTAAACACCTGGTTGGGCAGGGGATTGAGGTCCATTGAATTGACCCAAGGCTGGTCGTGCAACCAGTTGGCAATGCCCCGGGCGGCGGTAAAGCTGACAAACGGCCAGTGCACCAGATTGGTGGGAAACTGCCAGTTGGGCAGCGATGGCAGGGGCTGCGCCAAAGACAAGTTGCCAGTGGTTTCAAAATTGCCATTACGCCCGGTGACCTGCAAGCGAGTTTGGGGTAAATCAAACGTGCGCACGGCCGGGAACCACACCGCCAGCCGGGTCCAGTCGACCTCGGCGGACAGCCATTGGTGATTTAAACCCGCAACCGTGGCGGGCACGGCCGGGACTGTGGCATTGTCCAAGGTCAGAAAAACCCAGTCACCTTTTCGCTGGAGCTGGCCATGGTGCGCGGGCGAAGTTTGCTTCCAGCCGGCCACCACCGGATTCAGCGCGGTTTGCCACGCCTGGGCCCGGGAATTATCGAGCCGCACGGCGAGGGAAAACTGCACGGCCCCAGCCGCGGCCTGATGGACTTCCAACTGCCATTCGGCTTGGGTCAAATCAAAGAGCAACGCATGCGTCTGCAAGGGGACGGCCAGATGCGGGGCCACTTGCTGCCCCAGCCAGCCATCCAAAAAACGGGATAATTTGTCCACCGTCTGCACGCGCAAAGCCTGAGCCTCAGGACCAGACCATACCGCCTTGAGGGAGGCCGCATTGGGGTCGGCCGCCACGGTGTCCCCGCCGGCAAAATGAATTCTGGCCACCAAACCCGTTTCCAAGGGGGAGGCGCTGACTGAGGCCGCCAGCCAGACGGCACCCATAACGAATGATGACAAGTACTTCTTCATTGAGAGGGCATGGTTTGCCAAAAAATGGCGGTCATTGCAATTTGAAACATATTTTGATTGCAGCGGCTGGCGGGTTCCGGTTTTCATTTAACGTGTCGAAACTCTGGATTTTCATCAAATACTGGCTGCCCTCCCTGATGTGGATGGTGGTCATTTTCTCAGCTTCGGCCGACCGGCACTCTGCCGAACGGAGTTTTAGCCTGGTGGGGCCGCTCCTGCGCTGGCTGTTTCCCCAGATGCCCCAACCCGAGCTGGATGACATCCATCATGTGTTGCGAAAATGTGCCCATCTCACTGAATATGCCATCCTCGCCCTGCTTCTGCGCCGCACCCTGGCTTCCACCGTGGCTGCGGGGAACTCTGCCTGGTCGGGGAAGCTGATCGCCACAGTAATCGCCATGGTGTTCCTCTATGCCGCCTCGGATGAATTTCATCAAAGTTTCGTCCCCGGCCGGACGTCCTTGTTTTCCGATGTGCTCGTGGACACTGCGGGCGGGACGGTGGGTTTGCTGGCCGGCTGGGGCTGGCACCGCTTCCGCAAACCCCGGTAGCCAGCTATGAAGCGTCCACTGGCAGGGGTCATGACTGGCTATGCGGGTGGCATTCTGCTGGGTCATTTCTGCCAGCCCGCCCCGGCCCTGCTCTGGACCGGGGTTCTCATCGCCGGGCTAATGGCGTGGGGAAGCCATCGTTTTCAAGCCACTTGCTTGTGGGCGGTGGTCGTACTGGCAGGTTGGGCCAATCTCGTCACTCACACCCTTCCTTTGGACCGGCAGGATCTGCGTCATCTGCTGGCGGACCAGCCGGTGCGCGTGGTGGTGCGCGGGCGCGTGGCCGAACCACCCCAGATAAAAATCATCGAACGCCACGGTGCCGAAGCCGAACGTTCCCAAACCGTTCTCACATTAACCGGATTGCGCCGGGCTGACCATTGGGAGCCGGCCACCGGACGGATAATGGCCACCACCCCCATGGCCCTCGACCCGCGGTTTTTCGCCGGACAACGGGTGGAAGTCACCGGCGTGATCGCGCCGCCCGCCCCGCCCGTGGCCCCCGGATTGCTGGATTACCGGGCGTGGTTGGAAAACCGGGGCATTTATTTCCAACTGAACGTGCGCGGCACCAACGACTGGCAAATCGCGGCCGGCGCTCTGACCAGTCCGCCCCTCACGCAGCAGTTTATGGACTGGGCCCGGCGCACCCTGGCGCTCGGCCTGCCGGTCCAGGACGAACCCCTGCGCCTGCTCTGGGCGATGACCCTGGGCTGGCACACCGCCTTCCAGGGGGACTTGGGCGACCCCTTCCTCCAGGCAGGCACCATGCATTTGTTCGCGATTGATGGATTACGTATTGCTCTAGTATCCGGCATGCTCGTCACCCTGCTGCGGGTGTTGCAACTTCCCCGGGCGGTCTGCGGGCTGTTCTGCCTCCCGGTGCTTTGGTTTTACACTGCCGCCACCGGCTGGGAACCTTCCGCCATCCGGGCCACGGTGATGATGAGCATCGTGATCCTGGGCTGGGCGTTGGCTCGGCCCGGTGACCTGCTCAACTCCCTCTCCGCCGCCGCGCTGGTGATTTTATTCTGGGACCCCACGGAATTATTCGCCGCGGGCTTTCAACTGTCCTTCTGGGTGGTCTTGATCATTGCCTTGATGCTGCCCCCCATGAATGCCTGGGGCGATGCCCGGCTAACCTTCGACCCCCTCGTGCCGCCGGAACTCATCCCCCGCTGGCAGCGCTGGGGCATGGGGTGGTTGCGCCATGCCTGGCAATTGCTGGCCTTGTCGATCGCCGCCTGGGCCGGCTCCATCCCCCTCTCCGCCAAATATTTCAACTTGTTCAGTCCGGTTTCCCCCCTGGCCAACCTGGTGGCGGTGCCACTGGGCATGGGCGCGCTGACCAGCAACCTGGGCAGTCTGGCGTGCGGCGCGTGGTGTCCCGCCCTCAGCGGACTCTTTAACCACAGCGCCTGGCTGTTCATGCTGCTCCTGACGCGGGTCAGTGAAATCACGGCCCATTGGCCGGGTGCCTATTTTTATGTGCCAGCCCCATCCTGGCCCGCGATTGGACTGTATTATTTGGGGCTGGTGGCCTTGCTGACCGGCTGGTTGCGATGGCCGAAATCTTTATTTTTCCAAGGACTGGCGCTCGCCGGCCTGTTGGTGGTGGCGGCCTTGGGCTGGCAGTCTTGGTCCACGGCCCAAACCACCCTGGCCCTGACCGTCCTGCCGCTCAACGGCAGCCAGGTGGTTTATGTCACCGGCGGTGGAAACACCAACCCATGCCTGGTCAATTGCGGCACTGCCGTGTCGGTGGACGGCACCTTAAAATCCTTTTTGCGCGCCCAGGGCGTTAATCGCCTGCCCCGCTTGATTTTGACCACAGGTGAGGCGGATAGTTGCGGCGGCGCGGAACGCTTGAACGAGTTGTTCCCAGTGGACGCACTGTTCACCAGTGACATTCACTTTCGTTCGCCAGTCTACCGTGATTACGTGGCGCAATTCGACCAGCGCCAACCTGCCCATGCAACGGTTCGCCTCAACGACCAGATTGCGGGCTGGACCGTGCTGCACCCCGGCCCCACCAGTGCCTTTTCCCTCGCGGATGACCATGCCCTGGTGCTGCGCCGGCAATTTTATGGCACCACCATCCTGCTCCTGTCCGATCTGGGGCGCGAGGGCCAGAGTGATTTGTTAAACCGTGCGCCGGACTTGCGCGCGGACGTCGTCGTGGCCAGTGTGCCCGGCCGGGGCGAACCCTTGTGCGCCGCCTTGATTCAGGCCATCCACCCGCACCTCATGGTGATTAACGATGCGGATTTTCCGCCCATCCGCCGGGCCACCACCGCACTCAAGGAACGTCTGGCCGCCACTGGCATTCCGGTAATTTACACCCGGACGGACGGCGCGGTGACGCTCACAGCCAGCCCGGGGCATTGGACGGCGGCCCGCATGAGTGGACCGGGTTTTTGGTTTGATACCCAATGATCCGCCCGGGTGCGGCCACGCTCACTCCTCCTGGAACCCTTGCTGGCGGAAGCGTTGCAGTTTGTAGATCAGTGTGCGCCGGCTGATGCCCAGGGCCTTGGCGGTTTCGGTGCGGTTGGACTGGTGCTGCTTCAAAGTTTGGAAGATAGCCTGCCGTTCGATTTCCTCCAGGCGTTCCAAATCATTGGGCTCCGCCGCCACGGTTGCTTTGCCAGCTTCCAAAACCCGCGCGGGCAGGTGCTCGGGCAGAATCAATTCGCCCCGCGACAACAGCACGGCCCGCTCCATGGCGTTGCGCAATTCACGGATATTGCCCGGCCAGGCGTATTTTTCCAGGCAGCGGGCGGTGGGCTCGGACAAGCGGGCGCGGCCCCGGGCAAATTCCGTGACGAACTGGCTGGCCAGCGGTAAAATATCCTCGCGCCGCTCGCGCAGGGCGGGCAGATGCAGCTCCACCACATTGAGCCGGTAAAACAAATCCTCCCGGAACCGGGCGTTTTTCACCTCGGTCTCCAGGTTGCGGTTCGTAGCGGCCAGCAGGCGCGCATGGGTGTGAATTTCCCGGTTGGAACCCACCCGCTGGAACCGGCCGTCCTGCGTGATGCGCAACAATTTGGATTGCAGCGCGGGCGACATTTCGGCGATTTCATCAAGGAGAATGGTGCCCCGATCCGCCTCCTCAAACCGCCCGATCCGCTGCGCGTGCGCGCCGGTAAAGGCGCCTTTCTCGTGGCCGAACAATTCGCTCTCCAGCAAGTTTTCCGGGATGGCGGCACAATTTACTTTGATGATCGGGCCGGACGCCCGCAGACTCCAGCCATGAATCACATCGGCGAGAATTTCCTTGCCCACGCCGCTTTCCCCGGTGATCAGCACCCGCGTATCGGAGGGCGCAATCAATGAGGCGTCGCGAAAGACCGCCTGCGTCAGGGGACTGCGGGCCACCACAAAATCGGGCAGTTGTTTTTCCGCATCGTATTGCAACGGCGCGCTGACGGACAGGCCAATGGCCGAGCGCACGCTGGCCAGCAGTTCATCGAGATCAATGGGCTTGGCCAGGTAATTGACCGCGCCGTCCCGCATGGCCGCCACCGTGTCGCGGATGTCCGGGAAGGCGGTGACCAGCAGCACCGGGAGGGTGGCAAAATCCTTGCGGGCCACCCGTAGGGTTTCCAAACCAGAAAGCCCGGGCATGCGGACATCGGAAATCATCATGGCAAAACTCGCCGTGGGCAGCAGCGCCAGCGCCCGCTCGCCGGATTCGGCCAGGGTGATGAGGAAGCCCTGGCTGCTCAAAAAAGAATGCAGCAGGCTGCGCTGGCCAGGATCATCATCCACGACCAGGATCCGGGGCGCTTCCAGTTGGCTTTTGCGCGATTCAGACGGCATGGTTGGAAGCTAAACGAACCCGGCCAGCCGCAAAAGGACATTCAGCAGGCACCCCTTCGGCCGTGACACCGGCCAGTGGGCTCGCGCGTGTCCCGGAAAACTTGACGACGTGCTGGCCCGGCCGGCAAACGACGTTATCGCGGCATTCGCCCTTGCCTTGACTGGTTGTTGGTTTAAATATGGGCAAGAGTCGCTTGGCGGTACCACGTCGGACGCATGAGCCGACCGGTTGTCAGGTCCGGCGCTGGCACCATTCAGCCACCGAAATGCAAAGCCATGAAATCCACATCTTTTTTAAATTCAAGAAGCCGACCTGACATGCTGATTGGTCTGGTGGCGCTGCTTTGGTTTTTCAGCATATTGGCAGGTTGCGCACAGACAAATACGTATCTGTCTAGCGGTTCGATGACGAATATCACTTTACCCTCCGGCCTTTATGACGTCACGGCCTATGGCGCGCAAGGGGGTGGCAGCATGCTATTTGGCAACACTGGTGGCCGTGGTGCCAAAATGTCCGCCCGGTTTGCCTTTTCGGGGCCCGCCACCCTCACCCTGCTGGTTGGGAGCAGTGGGAAAGCGGCCTTGGGCAGCGGCGGCGGGGGCGGCGGTAGTTTCGTGGTCAATGGCAACTCCCCCCTCTTGGTCGCGGGCGGCGGGGGCGGGGCGGCAGCCAGCGGGGGCAGTGATGCGGCGGTAACCACTGCCGGCGGCGGTGGGGTTGGCGGCACGCCCGGGGGCGGTGCCGGCGGCACCAGCGGTTCCGGGGGGAACGCCGGCAGCAACGGCACCTATACCGGCGGCGGCGGCGGTGGTTTTCTGGGCAACGGCGGGTCGGGCGACGGCGGCGGCGGGGGCAGTTATTTAAGTGGCGGGGGCGGAGGATCGGGAGTTGCCCGCGGCGGCTACGGCGGCGGCGGTGGGGG
>CAIZWI010000198.1 GCA_903936645.1 uncultured Verrucomicrobia subdivision 3 bacterium | reverse complement strand
GGTCGTCGGTTCAATCCCGACCATTGGCTCCACTTTTTCCGCACCGTCCCCTTACAAAGCCGCCAGCACCTCGGCCGCATGCTCCTCGGGCTTTACCTTCGGCCAGATCTGTTTGATTTTGCCATCGGGTCCAATCAAAAACGTTACCCGGTGGGTGCCCAGGTATTTCTTCCCCATGAACACTTTTTCACCCCACACGCCGTAAGCTTCCACAATCTTTTTGTCCTCGTCGGCCAGCAGCAGGAAGGGCAGCTTGAATTTCTCCACGAATTTGTCGTGGGCCTTGACCGGATCGGTGCTGACCCCCAGGACAACCGCGCCGCGCTTTTTGAAATCGGCGAAGCCATCCCGAAACGCACAGGCCTCCTTCGTGCAACCGGGCGTGTCGTCCTTGGGATAAAAATAAAGGATGACATTTTTACCGAGGTAATCGGCCAGGGAGATTTTGCCACCCCCACTGGTGGCCACCGTAAACGCCGGGGCCACATCGCCGACTTGTAGCTTAAGAGTCAATTCTTTGGGCATAAGTTATTTTTTAATCGCTGCACTCGCCGGCTGCGCGCTGAATTGCCGCATGCCGTCCCACAGATATAGCATGCCCGAGCACGCGGTGCAAATCGCCGCGCCGAGGCACCACCCGGCCAGCCAGGGACCGCCCCGGCCCCGATCCCATGGCAACAGCACCCAAATCACCACGGTCATTTGCAAAACCGTGGCCCACTTGCCCATCAGGCGCGGCCGCACCACCACCGTGCCGGTGGTAAACCGCACCACCATAATGCCCAGCAAAATCAACACATCCCGGCCCAGGATGGTCCCGGTCAGCCACCAGGGAATTTGGCCCAACCCGGCGGAATGGCTCCAACTCAGCGCGAGCACGGCAGAAACCATGAGTAATTTATCCGCCAGAGGATCCAAAATGGCCCCCAGTTCACTTTTTTGATTAAAACGCCGGGCTACATAACCATCCACCCCGTCCAAAGCGGCCGCCACGCCAAAAGCGGTCAGGGCCGCCCGCCGGTGCCATTCATGGCCGGAGCGGAGGTAATAAAGCAATTCGACCACGAAAAAGGGCACCAACAGAATGCGCAGAATGGTGATTTTGTTGGCAGTGGTCATGGCTCGGCCCGAAACCAGCATAACACGAACCACCATGTCTCCCCAACCATTTAACGGAAAATGACTTAAATCTACCCGGCGGCGCTTGCGCTACCCGCCGATGGCTCAGTCGTTTATTGGCAGGCTGAACCAAAAAGTGTTACTCTGTTCAGGAATACTCTCCACCCCGATTTCCCCCTCATGCGCTGCCACCGCAAGCTTGCAAAAGGTCAGTCCCAAGCCTGTGCCATATTTGCGCTTTTCCCCCTCCAGTTGCGTGTATTTCTCGAAGATTTTTTCCCGGTATTCCGCCGGAATGCCCGGTCCCTGATCCGTAACCGCGAAACGGGCCGAACTCCCGACCCGGCTTACCGTAATCCGGACATCCTCCTCCACCGGGGTGAATTTCAGCGCGTTGCCAACCAGGTTGGTGAGAATCCGCCCCACCAGATCCTTGTCATAACTAGCCAGCACGGGTTCAGGAGCGACCAGCACAATGCGCCGGTCCGCCGCCAGGGTCTGGCAGGCCTCCACCACGGCCTGGGCCGTGGTCACCAGATCGCCCCGGGCCTTGTTCATCGGCATGCGCCCGGCTTCGAGCCGGCTGATATCGAGCAACTGATTGACCATTTCGGTCAGCTTGTTGACATTCCCGACGGCCATGTCCAGATACTTGGTCACTTTGGGCGTCGGTTGCGCCACATTCATTTGCACCAGTTCCAGCGACATCATGATCGCAAACAGCGGCGAGCGCATGTCATGCACCACCATGTGCGCCAGGCTGTCCCGCAACTGCTCCACCTCCTGCAAGCGCTCGTAGCTCTCCTGCAAGGCCAGTTTCTGCCGGCGCAATTCTAAATGGGTGCGCACCCGGACCAGCACTTCGGCAAAATGGAACGGCTTCGTGACATAATCCACCCCGCCCAGGGTAAACGCCCGAACTTTATCTGCGGTGTCTTGCTGGCCGCTGATAAAAACGATGGGAATCGGGGCGGTAACCGGGTTGGCTTTAAATCGCTCACAGACCGCAAAACCATCCATTTCTGGCATTTGGATATCCATCAACACCAGATCGGGATGGTCAGACAATACTAAATCAATAGCCTCTTGTCCATCCTTAGCGAGAATCATTCGATAGCCCTTTGCTTCAAGGT
>CAIZWI010000197.1 GCA_903936645.1 uncultured Verrucomicrobia subdivision 3 bacterium | reverse complement strand
TCGCCGATGATTTTCATGCCAATGACGCCGCGGCCCTTGGCACGCATGTTTTTTAGTTCCGCCAACACGGGGGCGATGGCGTGGCCAGGGTCTGGGGCCAGCCACACGGATTGCTCCGGGCCATCCATGCGCACCCCCTGGGGATTGATGCGGACCTGGTGGACTTCGGTCCAATCGGTTGCGACCGCCGTGCGCAAGGCGGGCAGGCTGTGGCAGGTGACACCCTTGGCCCGGATCATCTGTTTTTCCTTCGCCTGGTCAAAGCCATCCAGGGCGGATTGCCATTTCCCGGTCCAGCCGGGTTCGATCATGCAATGGACGAGCAGGCTATCGACGTAGTCGGTGTTAAACATTTTGCGCTGGCGGTCCACGGCAGCCAGGACGTCTTGGGGCGGGTGTTGCATTTTGGACTGGAGGAAGATGTTTTCCCGCGGGAGGCCCTTGATGGCGTCGGCCATCCAAGGATAGGTGGCGTAGGACTCGGCACAATCGAAGGCGCGAATGCCGTGGTCATAGGCATAGTGGATGAGCTTGGTGAAGCCGGCGCGGCCCAGGGCGGTCTGGATGTGGCCGTTGGCGCTGCCGGTCCCCATGGCCAGGCGACTGATCTTGAGCCCGGTGCGGCCCAGGGGGACCAGATCGGTGGCCGAGCGTTTGGCGGTGGCTGGGGCGGCGAGGAGGTTGTCCGAAGCCAGGGCAAAGGCACCGGCCGCGAGGGCGGACTGTTTGAGAAATTGACGGCGGGTTTGGTGGGGATTCATCGGAAGCTGAGGCGTAACTGTTTAGCGAAAGGCACGGCATGGAATATTCAATTTGACCCCGGCGGCGTCAACGGCAAATTAAAATGAAAAACACGCCGGGTGAACCCCCCCGGCGTGTTTTTCGACATATCGTTAGGCGCTGACGATTACAGGTTGTTGGCGACGGCAGCCCAGTTTACCAGACTCCAGAACGCTTTGAGATAATCGGCGCGTTTGTTCTGGTACTTGAGGTAATAGGCGTGTTCCCAGACGTCGGCTCCGAGGAGGACTTTGCCTTCCACACCGGAGATGGCCTTCCCCATGAGCGGGTTGTCCTGGTTGGGGGTGGTGACGATGGCGAGCTTGCCCTCGTGGGAGACAAGCCAGACCCAGCCGCTGCCGAAGCGGCCGAGGCCGGCGGCTTCAAATTTAGCCTGGAATTCAGCGAAGGATCCGAAGGCTGAATTGATGGCATCCGCCAGGGCCCCGGTGGGGGTGCCGCCAGCATTGGGGGCGAGGATATTCCAGAAAAAGGAGTGATTCCAATGGCCGCCACCGTTATTGCGCACGGGACCGCGAATGGCATCCGGCACCGAGGCCAGATCGCCGATGAGTGCTTCGAGCGATTTGGCTTCCAGCGCGGCATTGCCGGCGATGGCCTTGTTGAGGTTGTCCACGTAGGCCTTGTGATGGCGGCCATGGTGGATTTCCATCGTTAATTTATCAAAATAGGGTTCCAATGCGTCGGGCGCATAGGGCAGGGGGGGAAGTTCGTAAGCCATAAGTTTTATCGTTTGTTGTTGTGTTTGATACCAACGTTGGCGTGAAGCATGGGGCAAACCGGGTGGGAACGCAAGTTTCTTCGCTGCCATCAGGGTGGGTTTCGGCCCGCCTCAGAACGGTGGTTGGAATTGGTTTAACCGTAAGAAATACAATGAATTAGGATGGATTGGCGGGGTGCTGACAAGGGCGGGGCAGCGGGGGTTCAAAATTAGCTTGTCAGGAAGCCAAATTCAGCTTACATTTTGGTTGTCTGTTGAATCCCTTGTCCGTTTCAAGGCTTGGTAAATCCTCAGGTGAACATGGTTCAGTGATGATTTGAGACCCGATGGTCGGGAACAGTCTGAAAAAAGGTCAGGTCGGAGCACAGCAATCATCAAATGAGCACGAAACTGTTTGTAGGAAATCTTTCCTTCAACACAACTGAAAACGACCTGCACGAGGCCTTTGGTGCTTTCGGCACGGTAGTCGAGGCCAACCTCATGATGGATCGCATGAGCGGTCGTTCACGTGGGTTTGCGTTTGTCACCTTTTCCACACCGGAAGAGGCTCAGAAGGCGATTCAAGCCATGAACGGTGCGACCCTCGCTGATCGCGCCCTGACGGTTAACATTGCCCGCCCGAAAGAGGAGCGTCCGCGCGGCGCTGGCGGCGGCGGTGACCGTGGTCCGCGCCGTGAATACGGTGGCGGTGGTGGTGGCGGCGGTCGTCGTGAATACGGCGGCGGTGGCGGCGGTGGCGGTCGTGATCGCTACTAATTTTAAATGAGTTTTTGCCGGGGCGACGTTGTCACCGACGTCGCCCCGTGCTTTTCCGAGCAGTTTATTTTCCATGGAAGAACATATCGAAATCGAAGGTCGGATATTAACCGTTTTGGCTGGAACCATGTTCCGGGTGGAACTGGACAACAAGCATCAAGTGCTGGCCACCATTTCCGGCAAGATGCGCAAGCGTTTTGTGCGGTTGACGGTTGGTGACCGCGTGAAAATGGAGATGTCCCAATACGATTTGAACAAGGCCCGCATCGTCTGGCGCCTTGGTTGATTTCTCCCCTCGGGGCAGGGCCACGGCTGGCCAAGGCCTCGTTGATTTTTGCCCGCAAAGTTATGCAATAGGCGCCAGGAGTTTTGTCTGGCAGCCCTTTCTTACTGGTTATTCTCGCCCAAACTGGCTTTCGTTGGTATTCTGATCCCGCATGAATTCCGCCATTCTCGTTGCGGCCGGCCGGGGCACCCGCATGGGGCCGAACGTCGACAAGCTCTTTCTGGAAGTTTCTGGACGTCCGGTCATCGCCCACACCTGGCACACCTTCGATAACGCCCCTGACATTGATGATATCATCCTCGTGGTGCGGGATGGAATGCAGCCCCATTTTCAAGAATTGGCGAGGTTGCATGGTTTTACCAAGCCCTGGCGGATGGCGATTGGTGGGGCAGAACGTCAGGACTCGGTCTGGAACGGCCTGGCCGCCCTGTCGCCAGCCTGTGATCTGGTGGCGATCCAGGATGGGGCGCGGCCCTGCACGAGCACGGCTTTGATTACCGCCACCCTGCAGGCTGCCCGGGAAACGGGGGCGGCGGTGGCGGCCCAGCCGGTAACCGACACCTTGAAGGAAAGCGCTGATGGTCAAGCCATCGCCCGCACAGTGGATCGGTCCAAACTATGGTCGGTTCAAACCCCGCAAACTTTTCAGGTGCCGGTGATTCGGCGCGCCCTGCAGGCGGCCCGGGAGCAGGGGCTCAAACTAACGGATGACACGGCCGCATGTGAGTTAATTGGCCAGTCCGTTCGCCTCGTGCCCAGCCTCGCCCCCAACCCCAAAGTGACGGTACCTGGCGATTTGCCTTATATTGCCTATCTTCTGCCGGTTGACGCGTCACCGGTTAATCCCGCATAATCAAGGGGATGACACATTTTGCCTGGCCGATTTAATCAGCGCCTATGAAACGCCGCATTCTGTTTGGCTTGGTAATCCTGGTGCTGGTGGTGAATGACATCATTGGCGGGACGATTTATTTGCGCACGGCCCGGGCGGCGGATGAAAAGGACACCGCCTTTCCGAATTTGCAATTGTATGCGGACGTGCTTGATAAAGTGCGCAAGGAATATGTGGATGGCAAAACCATCACCTATCACGACCTCGTGTATGCCTCGCTCAAGGGCATGATTGGCTCGCTGGATCCGCACAGTGATTTCATGGATGCGGACAATTTTCAGGAATTGCAGGATGACACCCAGGGGCAGTTCGGCGGTTTGGGGCTCGTGGTGGCCATGAACGATAATTTTGTGACGGTCAGTGTGCCCATCGAGGATTCACCGGCCGCCCGCGCGGGTATTCTTGCGGGCGACCGAATCTTAAAAATAAACGGTCAAAGCGCCCAAAAACTCGCGCTCGGAGACGTCGTGAAGCAATTGCGCGGCCAGCCCGGCACGCAAGTGACCATCACGGTGGCGCGGCCGGCCACCGGGACGCAGCGGGACATCACGCTCACCCGCGCGGTGATTAAGATGCCCATGGTGAAAGATATCAACAGCAGCAGCCAGTTTCCCCTCGGAGCGGACAAGCTGGGATACATCCGGATCACCCAGTTTGGGGAAAGCACCGGGGATGAATTGGAGGTGGCGATTGGCCGGTTGAAAGGGCAGGGGATGAAGGGGCTGATGCTGGATTTGCGCTGGAATCCAGGCGGTTTGCTGGACCAGGCGGTCGAGGTTTGCCAAAAATTTCTGCCGCGGGGACAGTTGGTGGTCTCCACTGAGGGCCGGCAAAATGTGGAGAAATATCTGGCGGCGGGGCGGGGCGATGAAATTTCCGGCATCCCTGTGGTGGTGCTGGTCAACCAGAGCAGCGCGAGTGCGGCGGAGATTGTGACGGGCTGCCTCCAGGATCTGCATCGCGCGATTGTGCTGGGGGAGCGAACGTTTGGCAAAGGTTCGGTGCAAACCATTTTTCCGCTGGATGACGGTTCCGCGCTCAAATTGACAGTGGCCAAGTATTACACCCCCAGCCACAAGGTGATTCATGAGCATGGCATTGTCCCGAACATTTATGTGCCGATGGCGGATGCGGAGGAGGCGGATTTGATTTTGAAAACCACGGCGGGTGGCCCGGAATCGCTGGATGAAAAAACGCGGGCGCGGGTGGTGAACGCGAGTGATGTGCAACTGGACCGCGCCCGCGCGTTGTTGCAGGGAATTTTATACTATACGACCCGCAGCGCCTCCGGGGCGGCCACCCCATGACCACTCCGTGCCTGCTGTTGGCCATTGAAACTTCCTGCGATGAAACGAGTGCGGCGGTCATTAGCGGCGCGCGCATCTTGTCCAACACGGTTTCCTCGCAAATCCAGCTCCACGCCGAATATGGCGGGGTGGTGCCGGAGCTGGCCGCCCGGGAACATTTGCGCAACCTGATGCCGGTGGTGCAAACCGCCTTGCGGGAGGCCGGGGTGACGGCGGCGCAACTGGACGCGGTGGCAGCCACGCAGGGGCCGGGTTTGCCCCTGGCCCTGCTGGTGGGCTTCAAAGCGGCCCAGGCCCTGGCCTTTGTCTTGCAAAAGCCTTTCGTGGGGGTCAATCACCATGAAGCGCACTTGTATTCGCCTTGGATCGCGGGCAGTCCGCCGGCGGCCGATTTTGGGGCCTTTGAACCCAATGTTTCGCTGATTGTGAGCGGTGGTCATACCATGCTGGTTCACGTGGCGGGTGAATTGGAGCACCGGGTGCTTGGGGCCACGCTGGATGATGCCGCCGGGGAATGTTTTGACAAAGCCGGTAAATTAATGGGTCTGCCCTATCCGGCCGGCCCGGAAATAGACCGGCTTGCCCAGGTGGGGAATCCTCAAGCCTTTGATTTTCCACGACCCTTGCTGAATGATGCCCATGACGATTTCAGCTTCAGTGGCTTGAAAACCTCCGTGCGCTATTTCCTGCGGGACCATCCTGAACTGCTGGGGGATGCCCGCCAGATTTGCGACCTTTGTGCCAGTGTGCAGGCCGCCATCATTGAGGTGCTGGTCACGAAAACATTGCGGGCCACCAAACGTCTCGGCTTGCGTTGTGTCACGGCTTCAGGCGGTGTGACCTGCAACCGGGCCCTTCGCCAGGCCCTGGCCCAGGCTTGTTCGGCGCGGGGTTATCGATTACGGCTGGCCGAGCGGGGTTTGTGCACGGACAATGCGGCGATGATTGGCATCCTCGCCGAACGCAAACTCGCCCGCCAGGCACCCCGGCCGGTTTTGGATGAGGATATCCGGACTGCCTGGGCGCTGGCGGCAGATTAATGGCATAATCCCGCCCCGGTTTTGTGGCGGGTTCAAAATTCGTGATTAAATATGATTGCCTTTCACCTGCGCTCCTATAGACTTCTCTTCCCACTTGTTCGTGGACTCATCGGGTTACACCGGTCTTTCTGAGCGACTTCGTGGAACTTGGTTGGCAGGATAGCTCAGTTGGTAGAGCAGAGGACTGAAAATCCTTGTGTCCCCGGTTCAATTCCGGGTCCTGCCACCACTTAAAACCCCTTGTTTTACAAGGGGTTTTGTGCTTTCTGGGGGGGGTATTGTCTGAAACCTCCGGGCCGTCATGTCTGGCATGGTAAGCCCGGTGGGATTTATCTCCGGCGGGGACTCGATTTTAGGGATAACCTATTCCCGGCTGATTCAGTTGAATCCGACCACTTTATTGGTATGATTGGGTTCATGGAATTTATTAAGGATGCCATTACCTTGGGAAACTGGTCCAAAAACCGGCGGTCCCATTTATTTTGTGGCTGGTTGCTGGCCGCCGGGTTGTTTTTGGCCGCTGGTTGCCACGCCCCCCGCAAGCGCGAAGTTGGTCCGGTGGTTCGCATGCCGACTGGCTTGTCCACCACCACGAATGCCTCCGGACTTGCCCCGCGCCGTTATACGTATATTCCGCGGCCCTACCCGGTGGATGAACGAGGGTTTTCCCCGGTGGACAAGGCCCTGGCCCCGGCCTATGCCCGTGAGGACCTGGTGACTCCTGATTCATCCGCTGATTTAAACCCCTATGTTTTGAAAGTGATCTCCGGCTATCCGCTGGATGGGTCCTACCAGTACCATTGCAGCTGGAATCCTTGGGAATATGATATTTACAACGGGGTTACCCAGGACCTGTGGTTTCACGGCATGGTGGTGGCGAAGGCTTATCCGGATGGCTCCCGCTGCAGCTATTGTTGTGGCTTTACCTTTGAGGTGTTTGTCCGGGCCATGAAGTTGCGAAACATTCAATTGGGCCGCGAGCCGGAGGATTTTAATGGCATGACGTTTAATGACCTGTTCAATGCCCTGCAACTGTGGTATATCGAAGGCAAGGGTGATTCCGAGCAGCGGGCTATTACTAGTTATGGGTTGGGGCATGCCGTCACCCGGTTGGAGGACGTGCGTCCGGGGGATTTCCTGAGCTATTCGACGACCCCGCCCGGGGGGCATTCCGTCATTTTCATTAACTGGTTGCGGGACGAAACCAATGGCATAATTGGTTTGCGTTATTTTTCCTCGAACTTGTCCGGCACGCATGGCGTTGGGTATGGCCAGGCTCATTTTAGCGACGCGAACCACGGTCGCGGAGTGCTTCGCAATTCGTTGCACATTGGCCGGGTTGATGCGGTTACTGACTACAAGGCGTTTGACCGCGCGCAAATTCCCCAGCGAAATGCTTACGCACCGACCCAACCGCAACGCTTCATTTATCTGCCGGCGCCCGCCAGTAAATCTTGAGGCGCAGCGCCTGTTTCAACCTCGGCCGGTGCGTTGCCGAGAACAGCCTTGAGGGGCGGGTTATGGTCATTTAACGAATTGCTGGTAAAAGGTCCACCCGGAGATCATAAAGCCAATGGCGGTGATGATTTGGCGGACGCGGGCTTGGGGGATGCGCTGGGAATAATGTGAGCCCAAGTAGTAACCAGCGACCGCTCCGATCGTCATCACGCCGGCCCGGGGCCAGTCAACCAGCCCCGCCGCGAGGAACCAAAGGGCGGCCATGACGTTGATCAGCGAGCCCAGGATGGTCTTCAGGGCGTTCATCTCATAGATGTTGTTCATCCCGATAAATCCCAGCGTCGCCAGCATTAAAATTCCAATGCCGGCGCCGAAGTAGCCGCCGTAAATGGCAACCAAAAATTGAAAGCCGATGGCCCCCCAGACATGAGTTGACTTTCCGCCCGAAAGTTCCGTCTTGGGTGCGCTGGCGTAACGGCGGATAAAGCCATTGGCCATGAACAGAATCGTGGCGAAAAAAATCAGAAAGGGAACCAGGTGGGCGAAGGTTTTGTCCGAGGTGTGGGTCAGCAGGGCGCTGCCAATTAGTCCGCCGCAGATGCTCACGGGCAGAAAGCGGCGCAGCCAGGGCTGGATGGCCCGGTTGTGCTGCCGGTTGCCGAACATTCCGCCACTGGTGCCAATGACGAGGGCGAGGGTGCTGGTGGCGTTAGCCATGACCGGGGTGTTGCCGAAGGCCAGGAGGGTGGGAAAGGTGAGCAGCGTGCCACCGCCCGCCACCGCGTTAATGGCCCCCGCGCCCACCGCCGAAGTAATCAGTCCGAAAATCTCCCATCCCGACATTGTCATGACAGATACTATTGCGGCATAGCCGGTTTGAAAAGCTCCAAGCACCGGCCGCCACAATGGCTGGCCTTTACCAACGCCAACTGCGCAGCCAGTGGTCCGGGCAATGGGTTTGCTTTTGCGGGTGGGTTTTGGCAGGTTCATGGTTCGCTCGCCGACGTGGCCAGGCTGGCGCAGAATTTTTTATGGAATCAACAAAATATGGCATTGCCTGGTCACAAGGCCT
>CAIZWI010000196.1 GCA_903936645.1 uncultured Verrucomicrobia subdivision 3 bacterium | reverse complement strand
CCAGACGCTGGATGGTCACCTGCGACAGCTCTGCCGCCGTGCCGCCGGCATGGACCAGGGCATCGGTGGCGAGGACGCCGGGACCACCGGCATTGGTGACAATGGTCAGGTTCGGGCCTTTGGGCCGGGGCTGCTTGGAAAGCACCTCTGCCATGTCGAACAATTCCGAGATGGCGTCCACGCGCAAAACCCCCACGCGTTGGAAGGCGGCCTGAAGCACCTCATCGCTGCCCGTGAGCGAGCCAGTGTGGGAGGCCGCGGCCTTGGCCGCCGCCGCGGTGCGGCCCGGCTTAATGACGATGATCGGTTTGGTCAGCGCCACTTCGCGGGCGGCCGAAAGGAAGGCGCGGGCGTCCCCGATGGATTCCATGTAAATGACGATGCTCCGGGTGTTCGGATCATCCCCCAAATGATAAATCAAATCGCCCCAGCCCACGTCCAGCATGGAGCCCAGGGAAACAAACGCGCTGAAACCAACATTCTCGCGCAAGCTCCAGTCCAGCACGGCGGTGCAGAGCGCGCCGCTCTGGCTGATGAAGGCCACGCTCCCCGGCCGGGCCATGTCGGCGGCAAACGTGGCGTTTAACTTCCCGTGCGGGGCCATTACCCCGAGGCAGTTCGGTCCCACAATGCGCAGGCCGCCCCGGCGGGCTTCGGCCATGATCTGGCGTTCCAATTCCACGCCCGAGGCCCCAATTTCCTTGAAACCGGCGCTGATAATGATCGCGCCCGGCACCCCTTTATCCACGCAATCATGCACAATCCCGGGCACGGTGGCGGGCGGGGTGATGATCACCGCCAGGTCGGGGGTGCCGGGAATGTCCTTGATGCTGGGATAGGCTTTGAGCCCGAGCACCGTGGGGCGCTTGGGATTCACCGGGTACAGGTCGCCGGCGAACCCGCCTTTTTGCAAATTTTCCAGAATCGTGCGGCCCACGCTGTTGAGGGTTTCGGTGGCCCCGATAATGGCAATGCTTTTGGGGGAGAAAATGGGGTCCAGCGGCCGCCGGCGGGTCTGGTGGAGGATGTCGTGGGCAGATTCCAATTTATCGCCGGTGATCACCGGGGCGGGGGTTTGGGATCGGAGGTTGAGGGCGGCGGTGCGCCGGGCGGAAAGGGGTGTGGTTGTCATAGCGTTATTTAATGTCATTCATCGCAAATCTGGGCATACACTGACATTGAAATTGCGGCCTGACTTCTCGCCCGTTGGCAAAGCCCAGCCATATTTTGCTCCTGGATGGCAACATTTTTTGGAGCTGCCAGCGCGGAAACCGGAAAGACGTCCCTCGCCAAACTTATTTGCGCTTCGGCCAAAGCCATCCGGCGGGAGGCGGTGGGGCGGTTGACGTTTGCATGGCTTCTGTTAGATTCCGATCATGAAACAAATGGCCTACGTTGTTTATCGTGAAGACGAATTTATGGTGGCCCAATGCTTGAATGTGGACGTTTCGAGTTTCGGGGCCACCCGCGCCGAGGCGGTGGCCAACCTCAAGGAAGCGGTGGAACTTTATTTTGAGGATGAACCCGATTCCAAATTTACCGCAGTGGCCGATTTGAACGTGGGCGAGGAGTTCGTTAATGCCTAAACGACTCGGCTCGGTTGAAGTTATCCGTGTACTCCATGCGCACGGATTTGTTTTTATCTCCCAGAAAGGCAGTCACACCAAGTACCGGCACACCAACGGCCGCACCGCCATCGTGCCACATCCAAAAAAGGAACTGCCCATGGGCACCACCCGCGCAATCATCCGGCAATCCGGTCTCCTGCCGCGTGATTTTGGATTTTAAACGGCAGTTGATTTGATTGCACCACGCTGGAACACGCTGGCTTGGTATTTTCCTTGCACCATGATAATTTTCTTTCATGTCACGCTTCGGAGATCATTTTCCCGGGTCCACCCCGGTGGTGTTGCCGGTGATTCATGTGGCCACGGCTGACCAAGCCCTATGGAATGCCGCGATAGCCCGGCAGGCCGGTTGTGCGGGCGTTTTCCTCATCAATCATGCCCTGCCGTGGCCGGGGTTGCTGGCGATCTCCCGTCGCGTGGTGGCAGAATTTCCCGGTTGGTGGGTGGGGGGCAATTGCCTGGAACTCGAACCGACGGAAGTGGTGGCCCAAGTGAGGCCGGACATCTCCAGGATTTGCGCGGATGATGCCGGGATCGACGAAGCCAGCACCGCGCAACCCACCGCCGAACGATTTTTCGCCGCCCGTCAGGAACACCAGTGGAACGGCTTGTACTTGGGCGGCGTGGCCTTCAAATACCAGCGAGAGGTACTCGAAGTGGAACGCGCGGCCAGCATCGCGGCCCGGTACATGGATGTGGTGACCACCAGCGGCCCGGGCACCGGCCAGGCCGCCTCCCTGGCCAAAATTGCCGCCATGAAACGGGGCCTTGGCCCCGCACCATTAGCCATCGCCAGTGGCATCACCCCGGAAAATGTGACCGCTTACCAGCCGTTCGCCGACGGCTTGCTGGTCGCCACCGGCATCAGCCGCACCTTTACCGATTTGGATCCCCAGCGCGTCAAGGCCTTGCAGGACGCGGTTGGCGCCGGAGATTCCCCAGGGAAATGAACGGGCCAGTTGGCACCCGCTGGTCACCAACTTTGGTATCACAATACCAATGGCTTGCCGATAAAATTGGAGATTTTGACAGTCCTTTAATATTCAGGTGGTATACCCATCACTAAGACGCCATGGCTGGAGAATGTTCGCCCCAGCGACCATTGCTCCTGCGTGAGTTCGACCGCATGAGCCCATGAAACTATGGGCATCCACTGAAATTGCAAACTACCCGCCCGCCGATGGCAACCCAGCCGGCGGTCCCCTACCCATGGCGGTGCATACGGCACTGTTGCCGTTGGCCAAGCGGGTGTTTTGGTGGGGCCAGCCGCCGGTTTGGTGCTACGATCCGTTCCGTTTGGCCGCCCCAGTCATGACCCAGGGTGACTGGAATGGTCCCGTGCAGACCTTGGAATTGCCGGGGGGAACCACTTTTCAAGGCAGTGCTTGGCAATCCTCCCGCCGGAGTATTGAACCTAAAATGCTGGTTGTAGGGGCACAATTATTTTCACTTGGAGGCACCGCCATTGCCTGGCCGCCGGCAATGGTTCGAATTTGATTTTTTCACCAGCGCCAAACCCGAACCCGCCGCTCAGAGGCGGGTTGGCCACGGTACGAGGGTATTGGCCCATTGTCGTCTTTACAGGGCGGCTTGGCGGGGCTAAAGTCGCTGCATGGCTGGCGAACACGATACGACTGAGTTTATAGACCCCGATTTTGTGGTGCACAAGGTGCCGTTCACCCCGCCCGCCGCCCCGCGTCCGGCCGCCGCTGCGCATGACCCTTACCGCGCCCCCAACCGCGAGGAAGTGGACCGCAAAGTTGGTGAGGCCCAGCAAAAGCTCACGGAATTGAAACGCGCGCAGGAGGAATTGGAACGCGAACGCGCCACGCTGGAGGAATTGCGCCGCCGCCAGAGCGAATTCACCACGGGCCGGGAGGAAATGATTCAGCACCTGACGCGCGGCCTGGGTTTATTGGAAAAAGCGGAGTTCACCGCCCGCCGGGATGCCGAGCAAATGGCCCGCACCATCGCGGATTTTCGCACCGCCCT
>CAIZWI010000195.1 GCA_903936645.1 uncultured Verrucomicrobia subdivision 3 bacterium | reverse complement strand
CCGCTGCGTCCACTCCGGACGCGCCTCCGGTGGTTCAAGCCACCCCCCCGCCCGTTCCGGTGCCGGTGACCACCTTTGGAGAGCCCACCCTGGCTTCGCTGAAAGCGGCGGCTGGTAATGCTCCGGCGTTGACGAGTGCGACCTTTTCCACGACGGCCTCGCCCACAGTTGCCCAGGTGGCGATGAACCCGGGTGCCAGTTCTACGGACTCCGCCGCCAGCGCGCCGGGTGCCACGGGTGGTAATGGCGGCCGGGGAGGTCGTGGTGGCGGTGGCGGTGGCGGGTTCGGCTTCCGGTTCCCCCGTACCTTTAACGGCCCGGGTTCCGCCAGCGACGTGGTCGTCGGCAAACTGGCTCCGGGCATTGCCCGGCCTCCCGTGTTCCATCAGGCCCTGCCCGAGAAACCCGCTTCACCCGAGGAGGGTGCCTTGGCCCTGTTTACCCAGGCGCTGTTTGGCAGCGCGGAATTCCGCTATCTCCAATAAATCAACCCTCGCATTGCCTTTTAAAATGAATAAAGAAAATTATCCTCAACGTTGTGACGGTGTGGTTCCGGGTGTTTACACCCGCCGTCAAATGCTCAAAACCTTCACCACCGGCTTTGGCTACATGGCCTTTGCCGGTCTGGCCGCCCAGGCGGCCATTTTGGAGGGCGGCGCCAAAGTCCTGTCCGGCGCGGCTGACGCCCCGGCCGGGGGCGGCGAGTTAAACTTGCTGCTGCCCAAGAAGCCGCACTTTCCCGCCCGCGCCAAACGCATCATCTTTTTGGGGATGGAAGGCGCGCCCTCCCATGTGGACACCTTTGATTACAAGCCCAAACTCCAGGCGGACGCCGGCAAGCAATCCAAGGACAACGAGGACCGCCAATATCTCGGCTCGCCCTTCACCTTTAAACAATACGGTCAAAGTGGCAAATGGATTTCCGAGTTGTTTCCCCAAGTCGCCACCCACGCGGACGAACTGTGTTTCCTGCACGGCATGTGGACCAACGCTCCCGCGCTGCATCCCCAGGCCTGGCCGGCGCTGCACACGGGGAGCCCGGTCTTTGTCCGCCCCTCAATGGGATCGTGGATCCTTTACGGGCTGGGCACGGAAAACCAAAACCTGCCCGGTTTTGTCACCATCAAGCCCGCCCTCTCCATCGGCGGCGGCCAGTCCTATGAATCGGGCTTTTTGCCCTCGGTGTTTTCCGCCACGCGGATTGGTGAATCCAAAACTGACATCAAAAACTGCAACGTCAACAACATCAAAAACGCCAACATTGATCTGAAGGCCCAGCGTCAGGAACTCGATTTTGTCCAGCAGTTAAACCATAACCTGCTCAACAAGGGCACGCTCGACCATCAGGTGGAAGGGGTGATTCAATCCTATGAGCTGGCCTTCAAGATGCAGGCCGAGGTGCCGGAGGTGACCGATATTTCCAAGGAATCCCAGGCCACCCTGGAGCTCTATGGCATCAACCAGGATGAGACGGATGATTTTGGCCGGCAATGCCTTTTGGCGCGGCGCTTTGCGGAGGCTGGCGTGCGTTTCATTGAGGTCTGCTACGACGATTGGGATCATCACGGGCAGCTTTACACCGGCTTGAAGAAGAGCACCCGCGCGGTCGACCAGCCGATCGCCGCGCTGCTCACCGATCTAAAGCAGCGGGGCATGTTGGAAGACACCCTCGTGCTCTGGGGCGGCGAATTTGGCCGCACCCCAGACAGCCCGAAACCCGATGGCCGCGACCATAGCACCAAGGGCTGGACCATGTGGATGGCCGGCGGCGGCGTCAAGCCCGGCTTCTCCTACGGGGCCACCGATGAATACGGCATCAGTGCCGTGGATGGCCGCATGGA
Source organism: uncultured Verrucomicrobia subdivision 3 bacterium (assembly GCA_903936645.1). Taxonomy (GTDB): domain Bacteria; phylum Verrucomicrobiota; class Verrucomicrobiia; order Limisphaerales; family UBA11358; genus UBA11358. The sequence goes on along the minus strand of CAIZWI010000195.1, from coordinate 710 downwards.
TTATCATGATCTGCACGCCACCCTGCTGCATATTTTCGGTCTGGACCACGAAAAACTAACCTACCGCTATGGCGGTCGCGACTTCCGGCTCACCGATGTTTATGGCGAAGTGCACTCGGATATTCTGGCCTGAGGCGGACTCAGCCAGGTCAAGCCAACCCCCCAACCTTATAATCCAATTACTTACCAAGCATATCCATCCATGAAAAAACCTGTCGCAATATTTTTGAACCTTTTGGCCGCCGCCGTCTTCTTTACCAACGCTTCCCTTCAGGCCGCCGACGCGGACGGGAACTGGATCTGGTCCACCCCCGGCCGCAATGGCGGCGTACCGCGCGAATCGGTGCTTTCCTTGAAATCGGACGGGGGCACCCTGACCGGAAAAATTTCCACGCCGGGCCGCGATGGCAAGCCGGCGGACACCGCGATTACCGACGGCAAACTGGAAGGCAATAATCTATCGTTCACCGTCGTCCGCGAGTACAACGGAAACTCCATTACCGCCACCTACACCGGCAGCGTCGCCAGCGGTCAGATCACGGGTAAAATCACCACCGAGCGCAACGGCGAAGCCCAATCCCGTGACTGGGTTGCCAAAAATGCCGGCGAGCAGACTGAGGCCACCGCCATCACCATCGTCCCGCCCAAGCCGGGTTATGATGAGAATGGCCATAAAATTGTGAATGAAACCCATTACAAGGAAATCTCGG
>CAIZWI010000194.1 GCA_903936645.1 uncultured Verrucomicrobia subdivision 3 bacterium | reverse complement strand
TTCTACAATCCCAAGCGCCTTCATAGCGCCCTTAATTTCCGGTCCCCAGTTGACTTCGAAACCAAAAACACCTAAACAAATAACTCGTTTTTACTGTCCGTTTTTTCGAAGCAAGCCCAAACACATAGAAAGACGGGGCTTAAAACGAAAACCGGGGGCGGGAATTTTTATAGAACGAAGAGCCTGCCCCAGGCGGGGTTGGCGACCGGTGGACAAGGATAGCGCAGGCGCTAGCAGAATTTTGTCCCCGCGACATTTTCGAGAGTTAATAAGAAGCAACTCTTTGCGGCGGGATGCCCGGCTAAGATTCGGGGGTTTCAAGGTGGTTTTTTCTGCTCCCGGGCGGCCGGCAGGCTGGCCGGCCAGTCGCGGCGGCGGCGGGTTTGAACGGCGCGGGCAGCTTGGCGCTCCCCAACCGGTCCGGTCGGTGACTCCAATTCGATTAAATATCCCAGAATAATTCCGGCAGTATGGCCGGGGACCCTGGACAACGGCTGTCCAGGAAGGAAAATTATCGCATTCATTTACGGCAGCCCGTCAAGCGGGCCAGAGCGGCCAGAAACAAATACAACTCACTGTTTATGACGTCAGCGGAAGGCTGTCCGCCATGGCCGGCATTGTTGCCCGGCGAGGTTAATGGACACGGCACAATTGATAATGGATAGAACGGGAACGGGCGGCCTTTGGGCGGAAAATCCCCGTTTCAAAATTCACGGACTGGATCCCCGGCGGACGAATCGCCGCGTGCCGGCAGCACCAGCCTGTTCTTCGGGGGAAATTAGCTTCAACCTGAATGAAAGCCACATTGAAGGGGAGGGTTGCAACCGAGCCGGCTGGCCGACCGGGGGCCAGTGGCCGGAGGCGGAGGGCAACTTGACACGCTCTGTTCCCCACTTATATTTATCGGCACATGCAGTCCGATCCCATAGCGGATGGCGGCGGCGATCCGGCGGCGGACCGCCGGTTTCACGAGCTTAAACAATTTCATTCGGCGGGGCGCGGTTCCTGGGCGCACGTGCCGGACGCGGAGTGGCAGGACTGGCGCTGGCAGATGAAGCAGCGCATCACGACGGCGGCGCAATTGGAGCGGCGGCTGCCGAATCTCACCCCGGCGGAACGCGCGGGCGCGGAGCAGGCGAATCACAAGCTGGCCCTGGGCATCACGCCTTACTTTTTCAATCTCATTCAGCCGGCGGTGGCGCAGTGTCCGATCCGGCAGCAGGTGGTGCCACAGTTGGCGGAGATGGCGACGGCGGACTGGGAATTGAGCGATCCGTGCGGCGAGGAGGCGCATGCACCGGTGCCGGGGCTGGTGCACCGGTATCCGGACCGGGTGCTGTTTCTGGTGACGGACCGGTGTGCCTCCTACTGCCGTTACTGCACTCGTTCGCGGCTGGTGAGCAATGCGAGCGGTTATGATTTTCATCCGGAATACGACCGTCAAATTGCCTATATTGCGGCGCATCCCGAGGTGCGTGATGTGCTGTTGAGCGGTGGTGATCCGCTGTTGCTGAGCGATGAGAAGCTGGAGAATCTGCTGAGCCGGTTGCGGGCGATTCCGCACGTGGAGTTTTTGCGCATAGGCACGCGCATTCCGATTTTTCTGCCGCAACGCATCACGCCGGAATTGTGCGCGATGCTCCAGCAGTTTCATCCGTTATTCATGAGCATTCATGCCAATCATCCGCGGGAGCTGACCACGGAGGTGCGGACGGCGCTGGGCCGGCTGGCGGATGCGGGGATTCCGCTGGGCAACCAGTCGGTGCTGCTGAAGCACGTGAACGATGACCCGGTGACGATGCGGGCGCTGGTGCAAAAGCTGCTGATGTGCCGGGTGAAACCGTACTACCTGTACCAGTGCGATTTGATTGCCGGGTCGGCGCATTTGCGGGCGAGTGTGCGGCAGGGGCTGGCGATCATGCGGCAATTGCGGGGGCACACGACTGGTTATGCGGTGCCGCAGTATGTCATCGACGCGCCGGGCGGGGGCGGGAAAATTCCGGTGAACCCGGAGACCGTGCTGAGCCACAATGCCGACCGCGTGGTGCTGCGTAATTACGAGGGCCGGGTGTTTGAATATCCCGAGGTGGCGGAACCGGGCGCGGTTCGGCGGGCGGGGAAGATTGAGCAGTATGAGTTTATCTGAGGGGCCAGTGGCGCCGCAACCCAGGCGCGGGCGCAAGCAGGTCAAGATTCTGCTGGCAGCCCTGTTGCTCGGCGTATTATTGGATGGCGTGGCGGGGATGGTGCTTACCTGGCCCAGCCAGCGGGTGTTGCCGCTGCCGCCGGGAGTGGCTTTCCCGGTGAACGCAGTGGAGTTTCCCAGTGCCAGCGGGGCCACCGTGAAAGGCTGGCTGGTGCCGGCACCGGGCGCGAAAGGGGTGGTGATTTTGATGCACGGGGTGCATGCCAACCGCGCGACGATGCTGGAGCGGGTGCCCTTTCTACGGGCCGCCGGTTATACGCTGCTGCTGTTTGATTTTCAAGCCCACGGTGAGACGGTGGGCCGGCACATTACGTTTGGCTATTTGGAAAGCCGGGATGCCACGGCGGCGGTGGCTTATGCCCGGCAAACCTTTCCCGGTCAGAAAATTGCCGTGCTCGGCGTTTCCATGGGCGGAGCCGCCGCCCTGCTCGCCCAGCCGCGCCTGCCGGTGGATGCGCTGATCGTGGAATCCGTTTATCCCACAATTGAGCAGGCGTTGGAGGACCGGCTCAGGGTGCGTTTGGGTCCGTGGGGGAAGTATGCCGCGCCCCTGCTAACGTGGCAGTTCAAACCGCGACTGGGCATTGGCATGGAAGCTCTCTGCCCCATCCGCGAGATCGCGCAGATCACCACGCCCAAGTTGATTCTGGCCGGTGAAACCGACCGGAACACAACGGTGGCCGAATCCCGGGCCATGATCGCTGCGGCGGCCGAACCCAAACAGTCGTGGATAGTGAGCGGGGCGGGGCATGTGGACCTGCATCATTTTGCCCGGGCAGAGTATGAACGGCGCGTGCTGGCCTTTTTGGCGCAGTATTTGTGAGGGGGGCGAAGTTTGGATTTAATCGCCGAGGGCAGGAGGAATCAGCCGGGCTTGCCACCGGCCACCAGCCGGCGCGACGGGGTGCGTGGTTAAGCTTGCCGAAAGCGGGGCCAACCGGTATCCCAACAGCATGGACGCCCGTGAAGCACTGGTCGCACTCAACATGATCGAAGGGGTCGGGCCGGTACGCGCCCGCTCCCTGCTGGAGCACTTTGGCGAGGCCCCCCGGATTCTGGCCGCCTCGGAGGCGGAATTGCGGCGGGTGCGCAACATCGGGGAGGATACCGCCCGGGCGATTCATGGCTGGGAGAAGACGATTGACCTGCCGGGGGAATGGCAGCGCATCCAGGATTTTGGGGTGCACATTTTGATTCAATCGGATGATTTGTACCCGGAATCCTTGCGCGAAATTTATGATCCCCCGCTCGTGCTCTATGTCAAAGGGGCGCTGTCGCCGAAGGATAAAAACGGGGTGGCACTGGTGGGGTCGCGGATGGTGACGCATTACGGGGTGGAAACGGCGCGCAAGCTGGCCTATCAACTGGCGTATGTGGGGGTCACGGTGGTGAGCGGCGGGGCGCGCGGAGTGGACACGGCGGCGCATCAAGGGGCGCTGACCGCCAAGGGCCGGACGATTGCGGTGCTGGGCACGGGGATTAATCTGGTGTTTCCGCCGGAGAACAAGGAATTGTTCGACCGGATTGCGGCCAGTGGCGCGGTGATCACGCAGTTTCCGTTTAACCGGCCGGCGGACAAGCAGAGTTTTCCCATTCGCAACCGGATCGTGGCGGGGATGACGCTGGGCACGGTGGTGGTGGAGGCGAACCTGACGAGCGGCGCGCTGATCACGGCTCATTTTGCCACGGAATACGGCCGCCAGGTGTTTGCGGTGCCGGGGCGGATTGATTCGCCGCGCAGCAAGGGCTGCCATGATCTCATCAAGAAAGGCGCGAAACTGTGCGAGGGGGCGGAGGACATTTTAAGCGAGTTTGAATACCTGTTCCCCGCCAGCAACAAGCCGCCCACGGCCAACGAAACGGGCTTGCTGCCGGCGCTGGAATTGCCGCCGAACGAGCAGGCGGTGTACGCTGTGCTGACGGTGGAGGAGAGTGCGATTGACGAAGTGATCCGCCGCAGCAACCTGCCCGCCTCGGCGGTGTCGGTGGCGCTGCTGGGGCTGGAGATGAAGCGGTTGGTGAAACAGTTGCCGGGAAAAATGTTTGTGAAAAACCGGTGAACGCGGGCCGGGGCGCGCGTTATTTTGTTTGATGTGATCGGCCGCACCTGTTGAACTCTTGCAGCCATGAAAACCTGTTTTCGCTGGGTATTGGAAGTCCTGTTTCGTTTTCGGGCGTATAATCTGGAAGTCCTGCAAACGCCCGGGCCGGCATTGCTGGTGCCCAACCACGTGTCCTGGCTGGACTGGCTGTTTCTCTGGGTGTGTCTGGAGGGGGATTGGAAATTCGTCACTTCCAGCACCACGGCCCAGACGAGCTGGCTGCACCGGAAAATCATGATCAACCGGTACACGCTGCCGATTGACACGCGGTCGCCCTACGCGGTGAAGCGCATGGCGGAGTTTCTGAAAGGCGGCGGGCGGCTGGTGCTCTTTGCCGAGGGGCGGCTCTCGCGAACCGGGCAGTTGATGAAGCTGTTTGACGGCACGGGGTTTTTGATTTTCAAGACCAAGGCCAAAGTGATCACGGCCTGCCTGCGCGGCGCGGAGCGGCTGCCCTGGTCGCCCAATCCGAATGCGAAACAAGCCCTGCCCCGGGTGACGGTGCATTTCAGTGCGGTGCTCACGGCGCCGGAGCTGGGGGAGGTCAGCACCGTCCAGGCCCGGGCGCGCCTGACCGCCTGGCTGCGGGATGAACTGGTGCGGCAGCAATTTGCGGCGGAGATGGCGCTGGGGGCGCCGAATGTGCTGGCGGCGGTGGGCGAGACGGCGCGGCGGCAGCCGAATTTCGTGATTCTGGAAGATGGCACTTTAAAGGCGCTGACGTACCGGCAGCTCATGGTGGGGGTGGAAGTGCTGGCCGAGGCCCTGGGCGCGGCGGTGGCGGGGGGCGGGCGCATTGGCTTGCTGCTGCCCAACGTGAATGCCATGCCGGTGACCGTGCTGGCGTTGTGGCGGCTGGGCAAGGTGCCGGCGGTGCTGAATTTTTCCAGCGGCACCCCGACGATGCTGGCCTGTGTGCAACTGGCGGGCCTGAAACACCTGGTCACGTCGCGCGTCTTTCTGGAGCGGGCGAAAATCAAGGCGGAGGATTTTGTCGCGGCGGGCTTGCAGGTGATTTATCTCGAAGACGTGCGGGCCGGGATCGCCCCGACCCAGAAGCTGGCCACGTTCCTGCGGTATGTGGCCCATTTGCCGGCGACTCCGGCCGCTGCCTTGACCGCCCGTGACACGGCGGTGGTGGTGTTCACCAGCGGCTCCGAGGGGGTGCCGAAGGGGGTGGATCTGACCCATGGCAACATTCTGGCCAACATGCGCCAGATGCTGGCGGTGACGGACTTCACCGACCGCGACCGGCTGTTCAACTGCCTGCCGCTGTTTCACAGCTTCGGGCTGACGGTGGGCACGTTTTTGCCGCTGGTGCGCGGGCTTTATGTGTTTCTGTATCCCTCCCCGCTGCATTATCGCATGGTGCCGGCGGTGATCTATGAGCGCGACTGCACCATTTTCATCAGCACCAACACGTTTCTGAATGGTTACGCGCGCAAGGCACATCCTTATGATTTTCGCAGCCTGCGGTATTTATACGCGGCGGCGGAGAAGTTGCAGGAAGCCACGGCGCAGACATGGTCGCAGAAATTTGGCGTGCGCATTCTGGAAGGTTACGGGGCCACGGAATGCGCCCCGTGCGTGAGCCTGAACACGCCCCTGGAGCCGCGCTATGGCTCCGCCGGCCGGTTGATGCCCGGGATGGAATTGAAGTTGGAGCCCGTCGAAGGGGTGGCAGAAGGCGGCCGTCTGTTTGTGCGTGGCCCGAACGTGATGAAGGGCTACTTGAACGCGGATGCCAATGCGCATTTCCAGGAACTGGGCGGCTGGTACGACACGGGCGACATCGTGAAGGTGGATGCCGAGGGTTTCCTGCACATTCTCGGCCGGTTGAAACGTTTTGCCAAAGTGAGCGGCGAAATGGTGAGCCTCAGCGCCGTGGAAGATGCGCTGGCCGGGGCGTTTCCCCAGCATGGCCTGCGCTGCCAGGTGGCGGTGGTCACGCGGCCGGATGAGGACAAGGGGGAGGTGCTGATTGCGGTGACCAACGAGGCGAAACTGACCCTGGCGGAAATTCGCGAGGCCATCAAAGTCAAGGGGTTGACGAATCTCAGCGTACCGCGGGAAATCAAAGTGGTGGCCGAGATTCCCAAGCTGGGCACGGGTAAAGTGAATCACCGGGCGCTGCAAGCGTTGCTGAGCGAGGCAAAGGCTCCGTGATTTTGGCGGGCAACGGGTGGTTGCCAGTCACTGGTTCACAGCGCCCATAAAAATCAGGCCACTTTTGGTTTCCGCATGGTTTTCACCGCCAGGGCGAGCCACAGCAGGCTCGCCACGAACAGTGCCACCGGCAAGATCAGCACGGCTTTCGCCAGGTTACCGCCAAAGGCATCCGCCAGGCGGCCGACAATCTCCGGGGACCACATGTCGCCGAACAGGTGGATCATAAAGATGGAAACGGCCATGGCGCTCGAGCGCAGGTTGACGGGGGCGGATTCCAGAATGAGGGTGTTCACCGGGCCAGTGGGCAGGAATAGGAAGAACATCGCGGCGGCCAGACCGGACATGGACCAAAACGTGGACGTGGCGAGGAACGCGCCAAAGGCCAGCGGCACGGCCACCAGGGCGGAGAGCCCGAGGGTCCACGCGTAACCGGCGGGATTGCGCTTTTGCCAGGCGGTGGCGGCGAAACCTCCGATCAAGGTGCCCACGAGGCCGGCCACCACGAGCACGGCCCCGAAAAACTCACCCGCCTGCTCCACCGCCACCCCATGGGCCCGGTGGAGAAACGTGGGTCCCCAATGGCCGAAAGCGCCCAGGGCGAAGGTGTAGGCGGTGTAGCCCAGGACCACCAGGAGATAATCGGGGATGCGCAAGAGATTCAGGATGTCGCGCACGCCGGGGTGTTTGGCCGCCGCCACGGTCTGCCCCTCGGCCTGGCCGCGCGCCCGTTCGGCAAATGGCAGCAGCACAACGGCGAGGAACAAGCCCGGCACCCCCGCCCAGATGAAAGCATGCCGCCAGCCCCAATGCGTGGCGACGTAACCACCAATAATGGTGCCCAGGGCCGCGCCCACGGGAATGGCCACGTAGAAAATCGTCAGGGCGTTGTTCCGTTTGGCCGGCACAAAACTATCGGAAATCAAACTCGGACTGATGGTGGCGTAGCTCGCCTCGCCCAGGCCGACCAGCACGCGATAACCGACCATCACGGCAAAGGTGGCCGCGTAACCGGTCAGGATGGTGCCCACGCTCCACACAAAAATGCCGGCGGCGATGAGCCATTTGCGCGAGGCGCGGTCGCCCAGCCAGCCAAAGACGGGGGAGGTGAGAAAATAGCCAATCATGAACGCCGTAACGAGCCGGCCGGCCTGGCCGTCATTGATGCCCAGGTCGTGTTGCAGCGGGGTCAGCACGGCCGAGAGCACAAAACGGTCGAGGTAATTGAACAGATTGAGTCCGGTGAGGATGCCCAAAATCCAGGCCGGAGAGAGCGGTTTGCGCAGGATGGAAACGGTCATCGCCCCACAACATAATCATTATCCCGGGCCAGTGCAAACGGAACACGGTTCCGTGTCGGCGGGAGTTCAAAAGGAGAAAAGCGCGCGCGTTCAAAAGGAGAAACTATTTAGAGGGTGAAATCCGCCAAGATTTCTGGCCAGGCGTTTTGGGGTGGGCGCGGCGGTTGTTCGATGGCCCAGAAGCGGCGCCGGGG